>MERI01000055.1 GCA_001772005.1 Betaproteobacteria bacterium RIFCSPLOWO2_12_FULL_62_58
CGCAAGTCCGCCCACGCGCGCATTGAGACGGCCGCGGTTGGCAAGGCACACGATCACTGCGATTTCATCCGCCTGCGGCGAGTCCGGCAACATGATGGTCATGCCATCATAGTGCGAGCGCACATAAAGCGCATCCTTGTAGGCGAGCGGAATGTCGATGGACGTGCCTGCGCCGGCGCGCTTCGTGAAGGACGTGATCCATGCCCTGCCGCCGCCGATTGCCTTGCGCAGTGGCTCGGCAAACGTCGTGGTAAGCACTGCGTTCGCATGCTCCTGCTCGCCGGCGGTGCCGACGATCGCCGCTTTGCCATAGCTTTCCGCAGGGTAAGGCTCGAGCGCGCGTACCGCGAGTTGCGTGAGCTGGCGTCCCAGGTCCTCGCTTGCGTCGATCAAAGGCTTCAGGTTCTCAACGTACGTTCCCGCGTACGGGTTCTCGATGACGGCAATCGCCGCCACCTTGCGCAATGGGACGTCTGCGCGCTTTCCTGCTTCGACGATTTTGTGCTCGACAAATGTATGGAAACTGCGGATATGAAGCTGCACAACCCTCCCCTCTGGTTATTCGTTTCGCCGGCGATAGTCATTTGACATGACAGACATTAAGATATTATGATTGTCATACGATCTTGTCAATAACAACGGGGGACCATGGATCTCAAAGTCGAACCACAGACCGTGCAAATCCAGACCGCAAACAAATTGCGGAATGCCATCTTGTCCGGGTATTTCAAACCCGGGCAGCGACTTGTCGAAGCGGATCTGTGCGAAACGATGCAGGTGAGCCGCTCGTCGGTGCGTGAAGCGTTGCGTGGGCTTGAAGCGGAAAAGTTGATAACGATCATTCCGAATCGGGGTCCTTTTGTGGCGGAGATCACATGGGATGAAGCGAAGGAGATTTACCACGTACGCGCTATTCTGGAAGGCGAGGCCGCGGCACTCTTCGCGGAGCGCGCAACAAGCGAGCATAAGCGCGAGATGGCGCAAGCCCTAGCGGCGTTCGTAAATGCAGATGACGCCGACGATGCCATCGGCCGCCTCACGTCGACAAGCCGCTTCTACGACGTCATGTTGCGCGAGTGCGGTAACCGGATCATTCGCGATCTCCTTCAGGGGCTCGTGGCTCGCATCAATTTTTTGCGTGCGCGATCGATGTCCCGACCGGGCCGCGCCAAGTACAGTGCCATCGAGATGCGCGGTATGCTGCGGGCTATGGAGAAAAATGACCCGGTTGCCGCCCGCGCTGCCACGGTCGAGCATGTGCGCAACGCGTGTGCAGCGGCGGAAGCGGTGTTCGAGCCACGAGTGCAACGAAGTGCCTAACCGATGGAGCAACCGGCGATGAGATCGTTCAGCGTCCCTCTCTTTCTGTTGATCGGTTCGCTGTCCTGCGCGCTGTGTCCAGCCGCACACGCGGACTGGACCCCGGACAAGCCGATAGAAGTTGTCATTCCCTCCGGGCCGGGCAGCGGAACGGACCTGATCGGCCGCCACGTCCAGAACATCCTGTCGAGTAAGAAGCTGGTGCCGTTCCCGGTGCTGGCGACCAACAAAGCGGGTGGCGGTGGCGCGTTGGGCCTGAACTACCTGAATCAGTATCAAGGCAACGGGCACTATCTTTACGTGACGTCTCCCACGTTACTTACGAGCTTCATCACCGGAACGACCAGCGTAAACCACACTCATGTAACGCCCCTTGCGCAATTGTTCAACGAGTATGTGGTGGTAACGGTCGGTGCGAACTCGAAAATCCGCGACGGCCGCATGCTGATGGATCTCCTGTTGAAGGAGCCCGCGTCTGTCAGCATCGGATTCGCAACCGCGCTCGGCAACGCAAACCATATCGCCATCGCCGGCGCTTACAAGGCAGCGGGTGGCGACCCCAGACGCCTCAAGGTCGTTGTTTTCAAGTCCGGTGGCGAGGGCATTACCGCCACTATCGGTGGGCATGTCGATGTCAATGTGATCGGTGCGGTCGCCGCGATCCCGCATCTTCAGGCGGGCAAGCTGCGAGCGATCGCCATTACGTCTCCAAAGCGCCAGCCGGGAGCGCTCGCTGCGGTGCCTACCTTCATGGAGCAGGGTGTCAACGCGACGTCTGGTCAATGGCGGGGCCTTGTCGGTCCCGGAGCGATGACGGCGGCGCAGACTGATTACTGGGACCAGATATTGGGCAGGCTCGTTACGACTCCGGAGTGGACACAGATCCTCGAAAGAAATAGCTGGGAGCCGCGATTTCTGCGCAGCGCGGAGAGCGGGAAATTTCTCGACTCTGAATTCCAGGAGCTGAAAGCAATACTCGGCAGTCTTGGTCTCGCAAGATAAACGAGGCAGCGCGACAGCTTGATGCTCGGAGTTCGCACTGTCGGTGCGCACCATGTTGCAACGCCTTCTAAGGAACTCGTATGAACTCTGAAATGAACACTGGAAGCATGCGGATCGAGGCCGTGAGTGCATATAGAAGCATTGTGCTGTGCACGATAGTATTGATCGCACTTTCGTTGTGGTGCGGCCACGTGATGGGCCAGGCAGAGTGGCGGCCATCGCGCAACATAGAGCTCGTCGTCCAGGCGGGTGCCGGCGGCGCGTCCGATCGCGCGGCGAGGACACTGCAGAAAATCATGCAGGAAAAACGGCTGGTCGACGCTTCCTCGACGGTCGTCAACAAGGCAGGCGGTGGTGGGGCCCTGGCGTATAACTACGTAAACCAGCATGCCGGCGACGCCCACTACGTCCTCATGAGCTCGGGCACCCTGCTGACTTCGCACGTCATTGGGCAGAACCCTTTCCGGCGCACCGATTTCACACCGCTTGCGATTCTATGCGCGGAATATTCGGCTTTTGTGGTCCGGGCCGATTCGCCGCTCACTGACGGAAAGGCGCTGCTGGCGCAACTGGTGTCCAATCCGCAAGACGTTCGGATCGCTTTGTCGCCGGGATTGGGCAACGCGAATCACATTGCGCTCGCGATGGCTGTCAAAGCAGCCGGTGGCGATGTGAAGCGTCTGAAGGTCGTGGTGTTTCCCTCGGCGCCGGAGACTATTACAGCTTTGCTCGGCGGCCATGTGGACCTGGTGGTCTCTCCTGCGTCGCCGGTCCTGCCGCACCTGGCCGCCTCGACCGTGCGCATCCTCGCGGTGTCGTCCGCGCAGCGTCTTCCCGGAGCCCTTGCAGGGGCTCCGACCTGGCGAGAACTCGGCGCAGATGCGGTTTACGGAAACTGGCGCGGCGTGCTGGGCCCGAAGGGGCTCACCGATCCGCAGGTGACGTACTGGAGCGGTGTCTTCAGCCGGCTCGTGGCGACGCCCGAATGGAAGGAAGACGTGGATAAAAACCTGCTCGCGCACCAGTTTATCGGCGGACACGAAAGCCGGCAGTTCCTGGAAGCGGAGTATCGGCAGATTAGTGCGCTCATGAAGGACATCGGGCTCGCTAAATGACCGCAGGTCGTAAAACCCGGGAGGCAGGGAAATGAAGTCGGTCGCCACACAGTTAGCAGAGTCGCTTGTCGCCGCAGTCAGTGCGCCGGTCGACGAAAAAGTCATGCATGCTGCCGAACGGCTTCTTCTCGACACACTTGCGTGCGGCCTGGGCGCCGTCGATGCGCCGGCACCCGCGGCGGCGCGGCGGTGGGCGAAGCGCATCAGCGGCAGCGGGGACGCTTCCCTCCTCGGAGCGCGCCACAAGAGCTCCGTGCTGGGCGCGACGCTCGCCAACTGCACGTCCATGCGCGATCTCGATATGAACGATACGTACTATCCGCGCGATTCGGCTCATCCGAGCGACAACATCGGTGGCGTTCTGGCCGTCGGCCAAGCCGAATCCCGTAGCGCTGCAGAAATACTGCGCGGGATACTGGTGGCGTACGAAGTCGCGATGCGGACCTGCGAGATCGCGAAGCAATCTTTTCAGCGCGTGGCCGGCTGGGACCATACGACGTTCGTCACGGTCGCTACCGCTGCCGGCGCAGGCGTTCTCCTGCGCCTCGATCCCGAGCGCCTCGCGCATGCAATCTCGATTTCGGCGTGCTATCCGACGACGGGAGAGCTGCGCGTAGGCCAGATTTCGGAAATGAAGGCTGTGAGCGCTGGTCTGGCGGCCAGCCGCGGCATCGAAGCCGCTTATCTCGCCATGGAAGGCGTGACAGGTCCGGCGAACGCTTTCGAAGGCCGCCGCGGCGTCTCGAAGCTCATGATCGGCGAAGCGGACTGGGACTTGTTGTCGGCGCCGGTGACGGAATGGCGCCTGCCACGCAGCAACCTGAAGCGCTATCCCGCGGCTTACATCATCCACAGTTCCATCGACTCGGCGCTCATCGTGCGGCGGGAAAACGGCATCTCTCCCAACGACATCGAGGAAGTGCGCGTCGACGCTTTCAGCTGGCTGGTCGAAGACATGGTGGAAGGCATGGGAGGCGTCTCCCGCTATGACATCGACAGTCGCGAGACCGCCGATCACAGCCTGCCCTACTGCGTGGCGGTATCTTTGGTCGATGGCGAATACAACCTGAAGCAGCTTCAAAGCAGACGTTGGGAGGCGCCCGAAGTGCGTGACCTGATCAGGAAGACCAAGTGTTTCCGCGATCCGAAGATGGATAAGGCCTTCCCCGGGGATCGCCCGGGCCGTGTCACGGTAAAAATGAAGAACGGCGAAGTTCACATCAAAGAGCTTGCTTATCCTCGCGGTGACTACCGCCTGCCCTTTACCGATGAAGAGCTCGCGCAGAAGTTCCACACGCTCGCCGAGGGGGTGTTGGACAAATCCAAACGTGATCGCGCCATCGAACTCGCTTTGAATTTCCGCAAAGCCGACGTGAAAGAGCTGATGGCGGTGTGCACGTCTGCGCGGGATTAATAACGAAATGGCAGTATGACTCAGGCTTACGACGTAATCGTGGTCGGTGCGGGCAATGCAGCCATGGCTGCTGCATTGTCCGCGAGGGAGCATGGCGCAAACGTGGTCGTGCTCGAGGCGGCTGATCCGCAAAACGCCGGAGGCAACACACGATACGCCGCGGGGCAGATGCGCACCGTTTTTCGTACTGTCGACGACCTGCTTCAGATCGTTCCCGACCTTACCGAATCCGAAATTGCGATCTCCGACTTCGGCAGCTATTCGCGTGAAGACTATCTCGAAGACGTTGGCCGGCTTACGCAATACCGTTGCAACCCTGAGCTTGTCGAAGTACTGGTCGACAATAGCTTTGCCACTTTGCGCTGGATGCGCAAGCTCGGCGTACGTTTTCAGGTGAGCTATGGACGTCAGGCGGTCAAGGTAAACGGCCGCTTCAGGTTCTGGGGCGGTCTGCCGTGCGAAGTATGGGGTGGCGGTCCGGGAATTCTAGAGGCGTATTACCGCGCGGCGGATAAAGCCGGAATCGAAGTGCGCCATTACACGTATGCGCTGGATCTCGTCCTGGACCAACGCCGCGTAGTCGGCGTGCGCTGCGCTTCGCAAGGTGGCACGTTTACCGTTCGCGCGAAAGCCGTCGTGCTCGCGTGCGGAGGTTTCGAAGCGAACGCCGAAATGCGTGCGCGCTACCTCGGTCCCAACTGGGATCTCGCGAAAGTGCGCGGCACGAAATTTAACACCGGGCAAGGGCTTTCCATGGCGCTTGCTATCGGTGCCAGTGCTGCCGGCCACTGGTCGGGCGCGCATTCAACGTGCTGGGATCTGAACGCACCGGAAACGGGCAATCTACAGGTCGGCGACGGTTACCAGAAGTTCAGCTATCCCACGGGGATTATGGTGAACGCACGCGGCGAGCGCTTTGTCGACGAAGGCGCTGATCTGCAGACGTTCACGTATGCGCGCATTGGACGCGAAATCCTAGCGCAGCCCGGCATGTTCGCATGGCAGGTATTCGATCAGCGTGCGGTGCCTTTGCTCCGTGACGAATACCGAATCAAGCAGATCACTAAAGTGACGGCGCCGACGATTGAGGAGTTGGCGCACAAGCTCGAGGGCGTAGACGCTCGGGGGTTTTTGGAAACCATCGAACAATTTAACAAGGCGGTTCCGGAAGGCGAGCCCCCCATCAATCTGTCGATAAGAGACGGGCGCAGCACGACCGGCCTTGCGTTACCTAAATCGAACTGGGCTTATCGTATTGATCGCGGACCGTTTGAAGCTTACGCGGTGACAACCGGTATCACCTTCACTTTTGGTGGTCTGCGTATTTCACCACGCGCGCAAGTGCTCGACGCGGCGTGGGACCCGATACCTGGACTGTACGCAGCCGGTGAAATCGTAGGGGGCATTTTTTATGGCGGCTATCCGGGCGGCACCGGGCTCGTATCTGGCGCCGTTTTCGGTCGTATCGCGGGGCGCGAAGCTGCGGGTGTGAGCGAGGCGTAACGGCGTACATACCAGCCCCGGGTGCTCGCACACGCGATTGAAGCGCGCGATAAGTGGAAGCTGCACGAATTCTTTGTCACGAAACGAGGTGATCCAATGCTACGTACCACAATGCTCCTCACAGCCGTACTCGCTGGTCTATCCAATATAGCAACGGCGGCAGACATCTATCCACAGCGCCCCATTCGATTAATCGTTCCGGTTCCGCCGGGCGGTGCAGCCGACTTCACCGGGCGGATCGTCGGCATCAAGATGTCCGAGTCGCTCGGCCAGAACGTTGTTGTTGAAAACCGTGGCGGCGCGGCCGGGACAATCGCGAGCGACATCGTCGCGCAATCGGCGGGGGATGGCTACACGCTGCTCCTGTCCTCGAGCACGACGCATGGCATAGCTCCGCTGCTCTATAAGAAGTTGCCGTATGACGCGCTTACGAGCTTCACACATATTGCGCTCATCAACACCGTGCCTGCCGTGATGGTGGTACACCAGGCGGTTCCGGTGAATAGCGTCAAGGAATTCGTCGCACTTGCGAAATCGAAGCCGCAGGCGTTCCTTTTCGGCTCCTCGGGAAACGGCAGCCCGCCGCATTTACTCGGCGAGCTGTTCAAATCGGTGACCGGGGCGCCGATGACGCATGTCCCGTACAAAGGCAGCGGACCGGCGGTTGTCGAGCTCGCCGGTGGGCAATTGCATGTGATGCTGGATGGGCTGCCCTCACTCCTCGCGCAAATCAAGGCGGGGAAGCTCAAACCTCTTGCCGCTGCTAGCACGAAGCGGTCGAACGTTCTGCCTGATCTACCCACGATGGCGGAAGCGGGCTATCCCGGCGTCGAAGGCGGGTTGTGGTTCGGCATCTCCGGTGCAGCGGGCACACCAGCCGCAGCAGTGGAGCGTTTGAGCAAGGAGGTCTTCCGTATTACTGCGCTGGACGAAGTAAAAGAGCGATTCGCGACGGTGGGTGCTTTTGCTTCTCCGCTCGGCCCGAGAGACTATACCGAGTTCATCCGCAAGGACTTGGCGAAGTGGGCGCCGGTGGTCAAATCGTCCGGCGCGCGCGTCGATTGATTACCAGAGGCGCCGCAGACTCGTCGTGAAGCCCCCCACGCTGCTCGACAAGATCTGGTCCCGTCACGTCGTGCAGACGCTGGGGGAGGAGTGCCTGCTGTACGTCGACCGTAACTTCGTGCACGAAGAATCGACGCAGGCTTTCGAGGCGCTCGCAGCCGAAGAGCGGCCGCTGCTGCGGCCCGCGAGCAACATCGCGTTCTGCGACCACTACGCCCCGACCCGCGCTCGCGAGCGTGGGGTCGAAGGCATAGCCGACGTGGAAATACGCGGGATGATCGTTCAACTCGGCGTGAACGCCGGCAGGCACAAGCTGAGGCACTTCGGCATCGATCACGCGCAGCAGGGCATCATGCACGTCGTCGGCCCCGAACTTGGCCTCGTGCTCCCGGGATTCATCGTCACGGGCTCCGATTCGCACACCTGCACCAATGGCGCGATCGGCGCTTTCTCGTTCGGCATCGGCCAGTCCGAGCTGCGCCAGGTTTTCATGACGCAGACGGTATGGCGGCGCAAGCCCAAGGCGATGCGTATCGCGATCGACGGCGAACTCTCGACGGGCGTGACTGCCAAAGACGTGATTCTCGACGTTATTTCGACGATCGGCGCCAACGGCGGAAGCGGTTACGCGCTCGAGTATGCCGGAAGCTGCACTGCGCGCATGAGCATGGGGGAGCGCATGACGATGTGCAACATGTCGGTCGAAGCCGGCTCGCAGGCGGGCATGATCGCCCCCGACGAGACGACGATCGCATTCCTCGAGGCGCGCCAGCCGCTTGCCGATCGTGCTTTGTGGGCGCGTGCCGCCTGCGACTGGCTCACGCTTCGCAGCGACGCCGACTCGGCCTACGACCGCCAGGTGAAGATCGACGCCGCGGCCGTGCAGCCCATGGTCACGTGGGGCACGAGCCTCGACGACGCGGCGCCGGTGCACGGCTGCGTTCCCGATCCCGGCAGGCTCGGCGACAGCGAACGACGCGGGCGCATGGAGCGTGCCCTTTCCTACATGGGGCTCAAGCCCGGCACGCCGATGGCCGATATCGGCATCGACCTCGTCTTCATCGGCTCGTGCTCAAATTCGCGTATCGAAGACCTCCGCGTCGCCGCGCAGGTGCTCAAAGGCCGCCGCGTTCGCGTCCCTGCGGTAGTGTCGCCCGGGTCGCGCAGCGTCAAGCGTCAAGCCGAGTCGGAAGGTCTGGACGTGATATTCAGGGAAGCAGGCTTCGATTGGCGCGATTCGGGCTGCTCGATGTGCGTGGGATCGAACGGCGATACGGTGCCGGCAGGCAAGCGGTGCGCGTCGACGTCGCCTCGCAATTTCGAAGGACGACAGGGACCCGGCGCGAGGACTCACGTGATGAGCCCGGCGATGGCGGCCGCCGCAGCAGTTACCGGGAAAATCACCGATGTTCGAACACTGCTTGGAGCAGCCTGAATGAGCGATATCATCGTTATGACCTCGGGCGGCGCCTGTCGCATCGAACTGAACCGACCCGAGTGCGCCAACCTCGTCACGACCGACATGGTGCAGTCGCTGACGCAGGCGCTGCAGTCGATCGCCGCGGACGTGAAGCTCGTGGTGATCGCGGGCCACGGAGAGGATTTCTGCAAAGGGCGTGACTACCAGACCGCGCCCGAAAGCGCAGGGGCGGGCAAGGCCGCGCCGAACGCGCTGAAGATACGCGAGCAGATGACCGGGCCCATAATGAGGCTGTATACGGCGCTGCGCGATCTCCCGGTGCCCTCGCTCTCGATCGTGCAGGGCGCCGCGTATGGCTTCGGCTGCGCGCTCGCCGGTGCGTGCGATGTGACCCTCGCCGGCGAAAGCGCGCACTTCCGCTTGCCCGAAATGGGACGCGGGCTTCCGCCCACTCTCGCGATGTCGGCGTTGTGGGACCGTGTTTCCGCGCGCACGATCGGCTACATGGTTTATTCCACGGCGGAGTTGGCCGCGCGTGATGCACTCACGGTTGGACTTGCCAATGCCGTCGTGTCCGACGCCGAACTCGAGGCGCGTTCGACAACGCTCATCGAGACAGTGTGCAAGCAGCCGCTCGATGCGGTGAAAGCGGTGAAGGAGTACTTGAAGGCAGCGCCTTCGATGCCGTCCGCAGCACGCGGCGGATTCGGCGCGAGCCTTTTCGCAGGGGTGCTGTCGTCACGCTAGGCAGCGCACCAACAAGTCCCTTCTTCTCGCGAAGAGGGTGAGGTGAAGGAAACTACGTTACGCCAACAAGACCACGAGGAACCGCATGACCTATTCAGCACGTCGTTCGCTATGCCGCATCGCTGCCTGTACTTTGCGCCTGTCCCTTTTCGCGGCCTTTGCCGTGGCTGCGCAGCCGCTGCACACACAAGCCTGGAAGCCGAGCCAGAACGTAGAGATCATAACCGGTGCCGGCCCAGGCAGCTCCCAGGACCGCGCCGCGCGCTCGATACAAAACATCTTCCAGACGAAGCAGCTCGTCCCGGTGACCACCAGCGTCCTGAACAAGGCAGGGGGCGGCAACGCCGTTGCGCTCTCGTATATGCAGCAGCGGCCAGCCGACGGCCATTACGTGCTGACCACCTCCACGACGCTGATCACCAATCACATCACCGGACGCAGCCAGACGACGTACATGGATGTCACGCCGCTCGCGATGCTCTACGATGACTACAACGTCTTCACGGTGCGGCCGGACTCGCTGATTACGTCGGGCCGCGACCTGCTCGAGCGGCTGCGCAAGGACCCGGCGTCGGTCTCCATCGGCTACGCGACGAGCGTGGGCAACAGTCAGCACGTCGCGGCCGCGATGGCCGGCAAAGGCGCCGGCGTCGACATGAAGAAGCTGAAGGCGGTCGTCTTCAACGCCTCGTCGGAGGCCAAGGTCGCCGCCATGGGCGGGCATATCGACGTGATCGTCACACCCGCGGCGACCGTGGCACCCGACATCGAGGCGGGGAAGATGCGGGTGATCGCCGTCACCTCGCCTCAGCGCATGGGCGGTGCATATGCGAAGGCGCCGACCTGGAAAGAGCTCGGCATAGCGGCGCCGTTTTTCGGCGGCTGGGGCGCAGTGCTCGGCCACAAGGACTTGAAGCCCGTGCAAGTCGCGTACTGGGAATCGACTTTCGAGGCGCTCACCGCGACGGAGGAATGGAAGACGTATCTGCGCACACATTACCTCACCGACATGTACATGAGCGGTGCAGAGGCACGGAAATTTTTCGAGCGCCAGAACGGCGAGTTCAAAGCCGTGCTCACCGAGCTCGGCCTCGTCAAATGAGAGCGGCAGTCCGTCGTCCCGGGCCGGACCGGGACCCAGTGACAGTCAGAATGGATTCCGGCCTGCACCGGAATGACGACTTAGGCTAGTACGGCTATCTCCCGTTCCCCGCAGGCGGGGAGAGGGGTCAGGGTGAGGGGCAACAATGAGTGTGATGGAATCGGTTGACGTCGTAGTCGTAGGCACTGGCAACGCCGCCTCGTGCGCTGCGCTCGCAGCGAAGGAAGCGGGCGCGGCGGTGCTGTTGGTCGACGCGGCGTCGGAAGACGATCGCGGCGGCAACACGGCTTATGCAGGCGGGCAGATGCGCGTCGCATTCAACGGCGTTGATGACCTCACAAAGGTTATCGCGGACTTGACTGACGAAGATATCCGCAACACCGATTTCGGCACGTATACCGCCTCGGAGTTCTTCGATGACATGGCGCGCGTGACCCAGTATCGATGCCACTCCGAGCTCGTCGAATACGTGATCGATAACAGTCTCGATACGCTGGTCTGGCTGCGCAGCAAAGGCGTGCGCTTCGAAGCGGCTTTCGGGCGGCAGGCGTCCAAGGTCGACGGCAGGATGAAGTTCTGGGGCGGCCTGCCGTGCATCGTGTGGGGCGGCGGCGCGGGCTTGATCGACGCGCTGCACGCGCGCGCTAAGAAGGATGGCATCCGCACGCTGTACGAAACGCCCGCGGTGGGTCTGCTGCGCGATGCGAATCGCGTGACCGGCATCACGGTGCTGCATAAAGGTGAAACGCGCGAAATCCGCGCGAAAGCGGTGGTGCTTGCTTGCGGGGGTTTCGAAGCGAATGCCGAAATGCGCGCACGTTACCTCGGGCCGAACTGGGACCTCGCTAAAGTACGCGGCACGCGGTTCAACACAGGTGCAGGCCTGCGCATGGCGCTCGACGCCGGGGCGCGCTCGTATGGCCACTGGTCGTGCGCGCACTCGAGCTGCTGGGAGCTGAACGCGCCGGAATACGGCGATCCGATCGTGAAAGGGGCCTATCAGAAGCACAGCTATCCTTTCGGGGTCATGGTGAACGCCGATGGAAATCGCTTCGTGGACGAAGGCGCCGATTTCCAAACGCTCACCTATGCGCGGTTCGGGCGCGAAGTGCTGGCGCAGCCCGGGCTCTTCGCATGGCAGGTTTTCGACCAGCGCGCGATACCGCTGCTGCGCGAGACCTACCGCATCCGTCAGGTCACCCAGGTGCAGGCGGCCACGCTGGAAGAGCTCGCCTCCAAGATGGAAGGCGTCAACGCGGATGGATTCCTGAAGACAATGCGGGAATTCAATCGGGCCGCACCCGCCGATGAAGCGCCGCTCAACGCGAGCGTGAAAGACGGTCTCGGGACCAAGGGACTCGCGCTGCCCAAGTCGAACTGGGCGCGGCCGATCGACCGCGGTCCTTTCGAGGCCTATGCTGTGACGGCAGGCATTACGTTTACTTTCGGGGGCGTGAAGATCACCACGAACGCCGAAGTAGAGGACGATGCCGGCAGGCCGATCCCGGGGCTTTTCACCGCGGGCGAAATGGTGGGCGGGCTTTTCTATCATAACTATCCGAGCGGAACGGGACTCACCTGCGGTGCGGTATTCGGCCGCACCGCGGGACGGAGCGCCGCCTCGTTTGCGAAGAGCATGTGAGAAAGTATATGCCCCACCCGGACCCCTCTCCTCCGGAAACGGCGGCGAGGGGAGGTTGTGCCGGGGTGCAGCTGAAAAAATTTCTCCCTCGCCCCACGCTGGTGGGGCGAGGGTTGTGGTGAAGGGAAACAGAACACGATGGAACCGTACAAACGTCTGACCGCCGTCGCGGTCCCGCTCGACGATGCCAACATCGACACGGGCCGCATTTTCCCGTCGCGCTTCCTGAGGAAACCCCGCTCGGCGGGCTATCACAACTTCCTTTTCCGCGACGCGCGCTTCAACGAAGCCGGGAACGAGCGCCCCGACTTCATTATGAACCGCGCGCCTTATCGCGCTGCGCGCATCGCGGTCACCGGCGCGAACTTCGCCTGCGGCTCGTCGCGCGAGCCGGCGGTGTATGCGTTCGTCGACTCGGGTTTCCGATGCATCATCGCGCCGAGCTTCGGGGAAATCTTCTTCAGCAACTGCTTCCGTAACGGCCTGCTTCCGGTCGTTCTTTCCGCGGAGGACGTGCTGCGTCTTCGCCGTCAGTTACACGAGAAGCCGGGTGCGGAAATGACGATCGATCTCGAGCAGCAATGCGTCTATGGCCCCGACGGCTACGAGTATCGCTTCGAGATCGATTCGGCGCGCAAGTTGAGGCTCACGAAAGGCCTCGACGACGCTGCCCTCGCGCTCGAATACCTCGGCGACATCGAGCGGTTCGAGCAACAGTACCTCGACGAGTGGCCGTGGGCGGCGGCCAAATGAGCGGTACCCCTCACCCGCCCCTCTCCCAACCAGCGCGGGACCAGGGAGACTTATGAATGAGCCTCTAACCCTGTTCGACAAGATCTGGAACCGCCACGTCGTCATGACGCCGGCCGACGGCGAGTCGCTGCTGTATGTAGACCGCAACCTCGTGCACGAAGGTTCGTTCCTCGCGTTCGAGCTGCTCGCCAAGGCCCAATCGCGCGTTCGTAAGCCCGGTGGCAGCATCGCCTTTGTCGATCACTTCGCGCCCACGCGCCGCGTTGGAGGCGAAAGAGCGCCCGCCATCTACGACGAAGACGGCCGCCGCGTAATCGTCCAGCTCGAAGCGAACGCGAAAGCGCACGGGCTCGAATGCTTCGGCCTCGGCGACACGCTGCAGGGCATCATGCACGTCGTTGGCCCCGAGCTCGGGCTCGTACTGCCGGGCCTTGTGATCACCGGAAACGACTCGCACACCTGCACCAACGGCGCCTTCGGCGCGTTCGCGTTCGGCATCGGCCAGTCCGAGGTAAAGCAGGTGTTCGAGACGCAGACGGTATGGCGCCGCAAGCCAAAGTCGATGCGGGTGCAGATCGATGGGCGGCTTCCCATGCGAGTGTCGAGCAAGGACGTTGCGCTGGCGTTGATCAGCCGCCTCGGCGCGGGCGCCGGTAGCCGTTATGTCATCGAATACATGGGGTCGTGCGTCTCAGCGATGAGCATGGAAGCCCGCATGAGCCTGTGCAACATGTCCATCGAAGCCGGTGCGCGCTCGGGGATGGTAGGCCCGGACGCGACGACGTTCGGCTATCTTGCGCGCTGCCCGCGCGTTCCGAAGGACGGGGAATGGCAGGAGGCGCTCGAAGCGTGGAAAACGCTGGCGACCGACGACGGCGCGAAGTTCGACAGGGAGGTAAACCTCGATGTCAGCCAACTCGCGCCATTAGTGACGTGGGGCACGAGCCTAGACCAGACCGGCAGCATCGAGGATCGCGTGCCACGGTCCTCGGACATCGACGACGCCGACAAGCGTGCAGTGCTGGAGCGCTCGCTTGCCTACATGGACCTCGCGCCTGGCACGGCGTTGCGAGGCATCGTGATCGATCGAGCTTTCATCGGCTCGTGCACCAATTCGCGCATTGAGGATCTCCGCGCTGTCGCGGAAGTGCTGCGGGGGAGGCGCGTGCGCGTGCCGACGCTGGTTTCTCCAGGCTCGATGCAGGTCAAGCGCCGCGCCGAGTCCGAAGGGCTCGATCGCATTTTCGCGAGCGCGGGTGCGCAATGGGGCGACGCGAGCTGCTCGATGTGCGTCGGCTCCAACGGCGACATCGTGCCGCCGCGCGAGCGCTGTGCCTCGAGTTCGCCGCGGAATTTTGAAGGCCGCCAGGGCATAGGCGCGCGCACCCACGTGATGAGCCCCGTGATGGTGGCCGCCGCTGCGGTGGAAGGTGCCATCGCCGACGTTCGGGAATTATGAGCACGTAAGGGAAAGAGACATCGTCTCTTCCATTGGGTTGCAGCACAAGCCATAAAAGGAGAGTCGCATGAGTTTGCAATTGTTCAAGGCATCGGGCACCAGATTCACGGCGATTTTTGGGGGTTTATTGTTCGCGTTCGCATTGCCGTTCGCGCACGCTCAATCGGGGAAGTGGAAGCCCGAAAAAAGCATTGAGCTGGTCGCCCCCTCCGGCGTGGGCGGCGGGCTTGACCGGACTGCTCGCAGCATGCAGCGCATCATGCAGGAAAGGAAGCTCGTCGAGGTGCCCGTCACTGTGGTGAATAAGGCTGGCGCCGGGAATGCGATAGGCTACCAAAGCGTTTCTTGATGCACAAAGAACGGATTTGAGAGCGTTGCTTGCCGATCTGGGTCTCGCCAAGCAATGACGCAACGTCACATATAGAAAAAGGATCTGAACCATGGCTGCTCAGGCATCACGCAACGGGGAGAGAGTCACCTGCACCATCCTGGCCGTGGGGGATACGTCTCCCCCGGCCGAAAATCCGCGGAGCATATTTCAGCACGTCAGGCAGGACCTCGCTCAGGGCGACATCCGGTTTTGCCAGGCGGAGAGAGTCTTTTCGAGCCGGGGCCACTATCATCCGCCGAGTCTCGCACCGCATTCGCGCCGCGATCCCAAGTGCGCGGAAGCCTATAAGTGGGCCGGGTTCGACGTCGTCTCCACAGCTGGCAACCACAGCGGCGACTGGGGCTTTGAAGGCGTGATTGACACCGTAGACACCTTCGAAAAACTGGGCATACGTTCGATCGGCAGCGGGCGCGATATTCGTCAGGCGCGCAAGCCCGCAATTTTCGAGAGGAACGGTGTAACAGTGGGCTTCCTGGGCTATGCCTCGGTGATTCTGCCGCAGTACTGGGCCACCGAGAACCAAGCGGGAGTCGCTCCTCTCCGGGTCAACACTTTCTACGAGCCGTACGAATACCAGCCCGGATGCCCCGCGCGAATCGTCACGATTCCGTTCGCGGAGGACATGGAGGCAATGGAACGCGGCATCGCGCAGCTGAGAAAAGAAGTCGACTGTGTAGTGGTCTCGCACCATTGGGGCGTGCACGGCGTACCTAAACCGCTGGCCCAATACCAAATCACAGTGGCGCGTGCGGCAGTCCAGGCCGGCGCGGACGTGGTGCTCGGCCATCACACGCACTGTCTTCAGGGGATCGAGGTCCTCAACAGCGGGGCCCGGCCAGCGGTGGTCTTCTACAGCCTGGGCAACTTCGCGATGCCGACGAACCCACGCGGCAAGCATCTTTGTGCGCCTATGGCGATCCATACCTACAGGGACGCCTTCTACCGCGAACTCGAGCCCGGCCATAAGCCGGAGATTTTCACGAAGTTCTGGCTGGAAGCAGGGATCGCGAAGCTCGATGTCTCCAGCGACGGGCTGGAACGCGTCAGCTTTATCCCTACCGCTGCTGAGAGCCTGGAGACGGGGCAGGCACGCAGGCTGACCAGACAGCACAAGAAGTTTCGAAGCGTGCTCATGCATCTCCAGTGGGCTACCGAAGGATTGCCTTGCGCGGCGCCTCTGAAAGCGGCTGGAGACGAAATAGAGATCTATCAGAGGGAAGGACGTGCACCAGAGGTATCCGCACAAAACAAGAAACCGGCTACGCAGCGCAAGCGAGGTCGGCCCGCTGCGGGGGAAAGGGTCTGACCATGGCAGAAACGATCACCGAAAAAATCCTGGCGCGGGCGTCGGGAAAGTCGAAGGTTAAAGCCGGGGACTACCTCACGGTAAAAAGCAATTGCCCGATCATTTTCGGACATCACTCGTTCGACACCTTCATGGACCGCGGACTGCACATGATTCCGCGTCTCGGTGTGCGGGTTTTCGATTCCTCGAAAGTCATCATCGTCGACGGGCACGGCGGCGCGTCCTCGGGCAGCAACATCGCCGACGTGCGCTGGGCGGCGCAGAAGTGGGCGCGCGAAGTCGGAATTCCTCTGGAGAACGTCATCAATCTGGGGCGCGGCGGCATCGAGAACATGATGTCCGCCGAGCGCGCGTGGGCGCTCCCGGGCGAGACTTTCTTTCAGGGGTGCAACGGCCACCTGAGCACGGTCGGCGCGCTCGGCACTTTCGCCTGCGCGCTTTCTCACGGTGCCGGCGCCTATCTCATGAAGGGGACGACGTGGGTTCGCGTCCCGGTGTCGGTAAAGATCGTGCTCACAGGCAGGATGCCGGAAAATGGCGTCTACGCGCGCGACGCCTTCGAGTACGTGCTCCAGCAGATCGGTCCGATGGGCGGCATGGGCGGCGTGCTCGAATGGTGCGGCCCCGTCGTTGACGAGATGAGCATGGACGAGCGCTTCTCGCTGTCGTCTTCCGCGATTTTCACGGGCGCATGGACTTCGCTCATGAACCCCGACGAGAAAACGATCGCCTACGTGAAAGCGGCGACAAAGCAGCCGTTCGAGCCGTTGCGCAGCGACCCCGATGCACAATACGCTCGCGTTTACGAATTCGACGTTTCGAAGATCGAGCCGCTCGTCGTGCCGCCGCCGAAACGACACATCGTGAAGACCGTTCGCGAGGTCGAGGGCGTGAAGTTGAACCGCGGCTTCATTGGCAGCGATTCGGGCGGCTGGTTCGAACACATGCAGCTTGCCGCGCGCATTCTCAAAGGCCGAAAGCTGCCGCCCGATGTGATACTCAACATCACGCCCGGCACCGTCGGCATCCTGCTGAGAATGATGGATACCGACATGCTCCGCACGTTCGTCGAGGCAGGTTGCTGCGTGCCCGATCCCAATGAGGGGCAGGAAGCGGGGCTCAATACGCTGCTATGCGCGGGCGAAGTGTGTATTGCTTCGGCACAGACGAATTACCCGGGACGCATGGGAAGCCGCGAAGCGGATATCTATCTGGCGAACCCCGCCACCGTGGCGGCCTCGTGCCTTGAAGGACGCATCACCGATCCGAGGAAATACCTATGAGCGAACTCAAGAGTGCGCAACTGCTGCGCGGCAATGCCTGGATTTTTCGCGGGCTGATCGACATTGATTACGAGATCTGCTCGTACAATCTTGTGCGCGACTTGCGCGCCGACACGGCTGAAGCACTGGGGAAATTCTGCATGGTGAATGTCGACCCGGACTTCCCGAAGAAGGTCAGGAAAGGCGATTTCATCGTCGCCGAGGAGAACATGGGATACGGCCACGATCACGACCATGGGTGCCTGTCGCTCATCGGCGCCGGCGTGGGAGCGGTTCTCTGCGAGAGTGCCGCGCCTTATTTCCTACGCAATTCGATCGAGCACGGCCTGCCCGTCGTCGAGCTGAGAGGCGTGGTCGAGGCCGTGTCGCAGGGCGATCCGCTCGAAGTCGATCTCGCCGCGGGACGATTCCGCAATTTGCGTAGCGGCAAGCAACTGTCGTTCACGCCGCCGCCTGATTTCATCCTCAAGATGATCGGCGCAGGAGGTATTTACCCTCTGCTGACGCGCATGGCGCAGGAAGGGCGCTTGCCGAAGCGATGATCGGGAAGGGACAACCGGGTTCACTACAACAGACGAGGAGAGGATCATGGCCGGAGAAAAACTGGGTATCGGAATGACCTTGTGCGCGAGCATCGCGGCTGCGGGCGCCTTGCCGGCTTACGCCCAGAACTATCCCGACAAGGCGGTGCGCGTGATCGTGCCGTTCGCACCCGGCGGCAGCACCGACATCGTCGGGCGCATCATGTCGCAGCGACTCTCCGAGCGGCTGAAGCAGTCGGTCGTGGTCGACAACCGCGGCGGCGGAGGCGGGAACATCGGTTCCGATGTCGCGGCCAAGGCGCAACCGGACGGCTACACGCTGCTCATCGGCACGGTCGGGAGCCTCACGATCAACCCGAGCCTCTACAAGAGAATGCCGTACGACCCACTAAAGGATCTCACGCCGATCGCCTATTTCGGGTCGACACCCAACGTGCTTGTCGTCCACCCCTCCCTACCCGTGAAGTCGGTGCGTGAGCTGGTCTTGCTCGCGAAATCGAAGCCGGGCCAGCTCAATTACGCCTCGGCAGGGACGGGCGGTTCCGTGCATCTCGCAGGCGAGCTGTTCAAGAGCCTCGCGAAGGTCGACATGGTGCACGTGCCGTACAAAGGCTCTGGCCCCGCGCTGATCGACCTACTGGGGGGACAGACCCAGTTGATGTTTTCGACGATGCCTCCTGCGCTGCCTCACGTGAAAAGCGGCAGGCTGCGCGCGCTCGGCATGACGGGGTCGAGGCGCTCGCCTCTCGTACCCGAGCTGCCCACGATCGCAGAGTCAGGTTTGCCGGGCTACGAGATCACGCAGTGGTGGGGCCTGCTCGGACCCGCCGGTTTGCCTGCAGCGATCGTGACGCGGCTCAATTCCGACGTGAACGCGATCCTGCAGCAGTCAGCAGTGAAGGAGCGTTTCGCAAACGAGGGTGCCGATACTGCACCAAACACACCCGCGTGGTTCGCTTCTTACATGAAAGGCGAAGTGGCGAAGTGGGCGAAGGTAGTGAAAGCGTCCGGCGCCACGGCAGACTGAGCTGCAGGCGGGAATATGGCAATACCGGAGCGGGTCGATGTGATCGTCGTCGGCGCGGGTAACGCGGCGATGTGCGCGGCACTTGCCGCCCGCGAGGCCGGCGCCGCGGTTTTGATCCTCGAAAGCGCGAATGAGGCCGAGCGCGGCGGAAACACGCGCTACGCGGCGGGACAGATGCGTGTGGGGTTCGGCTCGGCGCAGAACCTTGCTCGCGTCGTCGAGGGGCTTGATGCGGACGCGCTTGCGAAGATCGAGATCGAAGACTACACATCCGGCGATTTCTTCGACGACGTCGCGCGGCTTACACAATACCGCACCAACGCCGAGCTCATGGACGTCGTCGCAAGCCGTAGTTTCGATACGCTCGTGTGGATGCGCGGCCAGGGCGTGCGCTTTCAGCTTTCCTACGGTCGGCAGGCGCATCGCGAAGGCGGGCGCTTCAGGTTCTGGGGCAACCTGCCGTGCGAAGCGTGGGGCGGCGGCGCCGGCATGCTTGAAGCGTATTACAGGCAGGCCTCCCGCACCGGCATCACCATGGTCTACGGCGCTGCAGCGACGCGTCTCGTGACTTCTGGGGACCGGGTGTGCGGCATCGAGATCGTGGATCGCGGCGAGGTGAAGCGCATTGGCGCGGGCGCGGTGGTGCTCGGCTGCGGTGGTTTCGAATCAAACGCAGACATGCGCGCAATGTATCTCGGCCCCAACTGGGACCTCGCGAAAGTGCGGGGCACGCGCTTCAACACCGGCCGCGGATTGAAAATGGCACTCGACATTGGCGCGAGCGCATGCGGTCAGATGTCGGGCGCACATTCCACCTGCTGGGACTTGAACTCGCCGGAGTTCGGAGATCTGGTCGTCGGCGACGCGTACCAGAAGCACAGTTACCCGTTCGGGATCATGGTGAACGCGAACGGCGAGCGTTTTCTCGACGAAGGCGCCGACTTCCGCAACTACACCTACGCCAAATACGGCCGCGAGCTCCTGCGCCAGCCCGGGATGTTTGCGTGGCAGGTCTTCGACGGGCGCGGTATCCCCATGCTTCGCGACGAGTACCGCGTGCGACAGGTAACGAAGGCGAAGGCGGATACGCTCGAATCGCTGGCGTTGAAGCTCGAAGGCGTGAACGCCAGGCGCTTCATCGAAACGGTCGGGCAGTTCAACCAATCGGTCCCGCCCATTGATGGGCCCATCAATGCAGGAGTGAAAGACGGTCGCAGCACGCGAGGCCTCGCAATCCCGAAATCGAATTGGGCTTATCCGATCAGCGAGCCGCCGTTCGAGGCTTACGCCGTTACAACGGGTATCACGTTTACGTTCGGCGGCCTGAAGATCGACCCCGAAGCACAGGTGCAGAACAGCCAAGGTAGGAGTATCGGCGGGCTTTATGCCGCCGGCGAGATCGTCGGGGGGCTTTTCTATCACAACTATCCCGGCGGCAGCGGTCTTACGGCAGGCGCGGTGTTCGGGCGCATCGCCGGTCAGAGCGCCGCTGCGTATGGAAAATTGGGATCATAGGAGCGTCAAGTGAAAGGTATTCTGTTCTCGCAGATGGAGCCGCCCGCGGAGCTCGAAGCGGAATTCAATGACTGGTACGAGACCGAGCACATACCGGTCAGGCTGGCATTGCCTGGCTTCAGCAGGGCCGTGCGATACAAGGAATGTGTCGGTGGGCGCAAATACCTCGCCATCTACGAGATCGACGATCTCGCGGTGCTGGAGGGTCCCGGCTACAACATCGTAAAGACGAAGCCTTCCGAGCGCACCGCCCGCATGCTGAAAAGCGTCAAGGGCTTTACGCGCTACACCTGCACGCTCGCATACGACAGCGGCAGCAGGCCAGAGCGCGGCAAATACCTTTGCGCAGTGGCATTCGCTGTCCCTTGCGAGCGGGAAGCGCAGCTCGACGATTGGTACGAGAACGAGCACATCCCGCTGCTCATGCGCGCGCCCGACTGGCTGCGGGTGCGGCGTTATAAAGTCTTCTCCGGCGACGGCGGCGCATGGACCGATTTCGCGCTGCACGAACTGCGCTCGCTCGCGGTGATGGACAGCCCCGAGCGCAAGACGGCGAGGAGCGGCCCGAAGCGCGACTCGCTGGCAGGCGAGGCTTGGTTTGAGAATTCAGGACGCTGGTTGTTCGAAGTCGTTTCGGTGCAAGAGGGCTCGACTGTCCGTGGCAGCTAACGAACACGTCTCGCACATGGTGATACTCGCGAGGCATCGATGACGGTTCTGGTAACCGGCGGTTCGGGTTTCATCGGCGTGAACGTCGTCGAGACGCTGCTCGAGCGCGGCGACGAGGTCGTGTTGTTCGACGTAGGCGATTTGCCGCCGGGCGCTTCCCGGGTGCTCGAGCCGTATGGCAACCGACTCGTGATGGAGCGCGGCAGCGTGCTCGACGCCGAGCACCTCGACGCCATCGTGCGCAGGCACGCCATCGATAGGGTGATACACGCTGCGGCGGTGACCTCCGGCCCTGCACGTGAAGCACGCGATCCGGCGAGTATCGTCGAAGTGAACTTGCGCGGGACGATCAGTATTCTGGAGGCCGCACGCAAGCACAGCGTGACGCGTACCCTCTACGTCGGCTCCGGCGCCGCCTACGGCGAATCGCTGTATCGATTGCCACGGCTCTACGAGGACACGCCGTCGATACCGACGACGCTCTACAGTATCACCAAGCACGCTGCCGAACGTATGTGCATGAGGTTACGAGGCCTGTGGAAGATAGATGTTGTGTGCGTGCGTCTCGGCACGGCGATCGGGCCGTGGGAGAGAGACACTGGCGTACGAGACAACTTCGGCACGCATTCCCAGCTTGCCGCAATGGCACTTGCGGGAGAAAGCGCCGTGCTGCCGAGCCACGAAGTGCAGCGCGACTGGGTATACAGCCATGACGTCGCACGTGCGCTCATCCAACTTGCGTACGCGCCGGCGCTGCGGTCGACGATCTACAACGTGTCGTCAGGACTCACTTGGGAAAATCCGATTGCGGCATGGTGCGAAGCATTGAGGCGGACTTTCCCGCGCTTCAGCTATCGCACGGCCAGAGCCGACGACGAGGCGAACATCTGGTACACCGACCGCGATCGTGGTTTGATGGATATCGGGCGGCTAACCCGGGACGTGGGGTTTAGGCCGCGGTTTCCGATGCGCGAGGCGTATGCAGCGTATATTGACTGGCTCCAACGTACGCCGTTCCGATCAGCAGGCAATGAAAGTAAGGGGGTCGTCCAATGAGCAACATGTCCAGCAAGGTCGCGATCGTGACCGGGGCTTCGTCGGTGCAAGGTATCGGCGCAGCGATAGCGCGACGCTTTGCAAGCGACGGTGCCAGCCTTGCGCTCGTCGCCGATGCACCAGAAGCCGGTCTCAAAGCTGTTGCACAGGAGTGTCGCGCACTTGCCGGCGAAGGCGCGACGGTTCGCTCCGAAATTTGCGATCTTGCCCGAGCGGGAGAAGCGGAACGCATGATCGAACGTGCTGTCGCCCTTTTTGGTCGCGTTGATGTGCTCGTGAACAACGCTGGCGTGAGGGCGCGCGTCAAGTTCGGCGTGTAAACCGAACCCCTGCCCGCCCGGCGTGGCGGTTTCATCATCTTCCTTCCCGAAAACTCGTAGACGCTGATATCGTTGACGTAAAATACGATGAAGGAGGAGTTATCGTGTTTTCACGTGTTGCAGTATGGGTGTTTTCTGCTGGAATGCTGATTCTCAGCGCAGATGGGGTATTTGGCCAGGATAAATATCCGAGTAAGCTTATTCGCGTCGTCACGGCTACGCCCGGAAGTAACCACGATTGGGGCGCGCGCCTGGTTGCGCAAGAGCTTACGCCCCGTTTAGGTCAGCGGGTGATCGTGGAAAATCGCGGGAGTATCTCAGTGGAATATGTGGCTAAGGATGCGCCAGCTGATGGGTATACCCTGCTTTTCTATGGTGCTTACGCCTGGCTGCAACCCTATTTGACAAAAGTAAGCTGGGACCCGCTGGGGGATCTCGCGCCAATTACTTTAGCGATGAGTTCGCCGAACGTTCTTGTGGTGCATCCATCGTTGCCGGTCAAGTCCGTCAAAGAACTGATTGCCCTGGCCAAAGCCAGACCGGGGGAGCTTAACTATGGCGCAGGTGGAGGAGGTTCTACGCCTCATATTGCGGCAGAGTTATTCAAACACATGGCGAATGTTCGAATAGTTCGTGTCAATTACAAGGGCTCTGGTCCGTCAATGATCGGTCTGCTTACCCGCAAAAGCTCGCCATCGACATGGACGAACTCGCAGTGGCGGGCGGTCTCGCCGGCGAGCCGATCAGAAAAGCGAAGTGCGTCACCATCGATCTCAACGTGCCGGCCGACGCGGAAATCGTCATTGAAGGCGTGATCGATCCGCAGGTGCTCGAGCCGGAAGCGCCGTTCGGCGAGAGCAACGGCTATGTCGCGCTTGAGGCATTCAACATGCCGATGCGCGTGACGGCGATCACGCACAAGCGCTCGCCGGTCTTTACATCCATCATCAGCCAGGTCACGCCGAGCGAGTCGAGCGTCGTCAAGAAAGTCGCGTACGAGCCGCTGTTCCTCACCCACTTGCGCGATAACCTGTCGATCAGGAGTGTGCGCCGGGTGGTCATGCACGAGCCGCTGACCAATCTGCGCCCGGTGATTTTCGTGCAGTTCGCGCGCGACACGCCGCGCACCGAAGTGTGGCGCGGACTGCACGGCACGGCGACTTTGCGCCCCGAGTGCGGCAAGATAGTCATCGCGGTCAGCGAGGACATCAATCCGGAGAGTACGGATGCCGTGTTCTGGTCGCTCGCGTATCGCTCGAATCCCGGCGAGGACGTGCACATCGCGCCTTATCGCCGCGGCGTGCAGGGCTCGCAGTACGGGCCCAGTCAATCCGAATCGACCATGCTGATCGATGCCACCCAGAAGTACGCGATGGCGCCGCTTGCGCTGCCGACGCGTGGGCACATGGAAAACGCGCGTACGATCTGGGATGAACTCGGATTGCCCGCGCTCGCGACCCGGTCGCCGTGGCACGGCTATACGCTCGGCGACTGGACCGACACCTGGGAGCGTTTCGCGCGCCGCGCGACCGCCGGTGAGTGGGAGCAAAACGGCGTTGAGACTCTGGCGCGGCAGCGCGGCGGTCTGGCCCCCGAGACACCCGTCGGCAAAGTCGAAAAGCCGGCATGAAGCCTGCGCCATTTGTCTACCACGACCCCCGCTCTCTGAGTGAGGCAATCGATTTGCTCGCATCATTGGACAACGCGCGCGTGCTCGCCGGCGGCCAATCGCTGATGCCGATGATGAATTTCCGCTATGCGATGCCCGATCACCTGATCGACCTGAACAAGATCGGCGAACTCGCGTACCTGCACGGCGAGGGCGATACGCTGCGCATAGGTGCAATGACGCGCCAGCGCGACCTCGAATTCTCCGCCGAAGTCGGACGGCGCTGCCCGATCCTGCACGAGGCGCTGGACCACGTCGGGCACCGTCAGACCCGCAACCGCGGCACCATCGGCGGGTCGCTATGCCATCTCGATCCGTCGGCGGAACTCGTCAACGTGACGGCGCTGCTCGGCGGCACGTTGCACGCGGCGTCGAAGTGCGGCAAGCGCGACATCGCGTTTGCTGAATTCGCTGCCGCCTACATGACGACGAGCCTCGAACCGGACGAGCTGCTCGCAGGCATCACGCTGCCGTTGCCGGGTCGCCAATATGGACATGCGTTCGTCGAATTCGCGCGGCGTCATGGCGACTTCGCCATCGTCGCTTGCTCCGCGCTGATCGGCCTCGACCGCAACGCCAATATTGCAGACGCGGCGATTGCATTATCCGGACTGGGTCATGCGCCGGTGCGGCCGGTTTCGATCGAGCGTGGGCTGAAAGGACAGAAGGCCGATGTCGACGCATTCAAGGCGGCAGCGGCGGAAGCCGCGAAGCTCGATGCAACAACCGATGCCTACGTGACGGCCGCTTATCGCCGGCATCGCGCGCGCGTGCTCACCTATCGCGCGCTGAAGCAGGCGGCGGCGCGGGCAATGGAGAAAGCGAATGGCTGATATGAGAACGATTGCCGTGACCGTAAACGAGTGCGTGTACCGGCGCGAAGTCGAGACGCGCATGACGCTTGTCGACTTTTTGCGCCACGAACTCGACCTGACCGGCACGCACGTCGGTTGCGAGCACGGCGTCTGCGGCGCGTGCACGGTGCTCGTCGGCGGCGCGAGCGCGCGCGCGTGCCTGCTGCTCGCGGTGCAGTGCGATGGCGCGGAGGTCGCCACCGTCGAGTCACTGTCTGACGGCGAGAAACTCAATCCGCTGCAGCAGGCGTTCCAGGACAACCACGGGCTGCAATGCGGCTTCTGTACGCCGGGCGTGCTGATGACGCTGACCGAATTCCTGCGCGACCATCCCGATCCCGGCGAGGCGGAAGTGCGCGACGCGCTGTCCGGCAATCTCTGCCGCTGCACCGGTTATCAGGCGATCGTCGCTGCGGCGCTCGATGCCGCGAAGCGTATGCGGGAGGGGGCTTGATGGCCTCGACCTGGTTCGGCGCATCGGTCAAGCGCAAGGAAGATCCGGCTTTCCTTAGGGGGCAAGGCCAATACGTCGACGACATCAAGCTGCCCGGGATGCTGCACGCGGCGTTCGTGAGGAGTCCCTACGCGCACGCGAAAGTCGGCAAGATCGACAAGACCGCGGCGCGCGCATTGCCGGGCGTGCGGGCCGTTATCGCGTATGCCGATCTGCCGGAATCCGTGCGGCGTCAGACGCTGCCGCTGTTGGTGCCGCATCCGGCGATCAAGCAGCCGTGCATGCCGTATGCGCTCGTGAAGGACGAAGCATGCTATGCCGGCGAACCGGTTGCCTGCGTGATCGCGGACAGCCGCTACATCGCCGAGGATGCGGCCCAACTGGTCGAGGTCGATTACGAACCGCTGCTGGCGGTGAACGACTGCCGCGCGGCACTCGAGCAGGGCGCACCGTTCGCCCACGCCGGCAGCGATTCCAACGTGGCGGCGCGTTTTCCTGTGAAAGTGGGCGAGACCGACCGTGCATTCGGCGCTGCCGCACACGTTTTCCGCGAGAAGATCTACCAGCACCGCGGCGGGGCGTTTTTCATGGAATGCCGCGGTGCCGTTGCCTGCTATGAAGCGCCGACGCAATCGTACACGCTATTCGTTTCCTCGCAGGGCTCGCACCGGCTGAAACGCTGCATGCTCGACATGTTCGATCTCGGCGATCACCAGATGCGCGTGGTCACGCCGGACGTGGGCGGCGGTTTCGGGCCGAAGGGATCGTTCTATCCGGAGTACGTCAACGTCGCAGTGGCATCGATGCTCACCAACCGGCCGGTGAAGTGGATCGAAGACCGGCGCGAGAACTTCCTCGCCACTCACCAGGAGCGCGATCAATACTGGGACATGGAGATCGCCGTTGATGCCGGTGCGAAAATCATCGGCGTGCGCGGACAGTTGATCCATGAGACCGGCGCCTATGTGCCGTGGGGCATTGTGCTGCCGTGGATCACGGCGACCACGGTGCCGGGCCCGTACGTGATTCCGAACTTCAAGCTCGATGTCGTGTCGGTGTTCACGAACAAGATTCAGACAACGCCGGTACGCGGCGCGGGGCGGCCTGAAGCGGTGGTGACGATGGAGCGGCTGATGGATCGTGTCGCCCGCGAACTCAAGCTCGATCCGGCCGAGGTGCGCAGGCGTAATTTCATCCGTCCGGAGCAGATGCCCTACAACGTGGGCATCATTTTCCGTGATGGGCGGCCGGTCACCTACGACAGCGGCGACTATCCGGCGTGCCAGGCGGCGGCGCTGGAAGCCGCCGACTATGCGGCGTTCGCGCGGCGGCAGGCGGCGGCACGCACAGAGGGCCGCTATCTCGGCATCGGCGTGGCGAATGCGGTGGAAGCGACCGGCCTCGGCCCGTACGAAGGCGCCATGGTGCGCGTCTCGACCTCCGGCAAGATCGTCGTCTATACCGGCGCGACGCCGCAGGGGCAGTCGCATAAAACGACGCTCGCGCAGATCGCCGCCGACCAACTGGGCGTCGACTTCAATGATGTGACCGTAGTGACCGCAGACACGGCATCGATTTCCCTCGGCATCGGCAGCTTCGCGGCGCGCACTGCAGTCAACGCCGGTTCTTCAGTTCATCTTGCGGCGATCGAAGTTGCCGTCAAAGCGAAAAAAATCGCTGGTGGAATGATGGAGTGTCTGGAGCAGGACCTGGAACTTGCCGATGGATACGTACGCTTAAAAAGCGAACCCGATGTCAGGAAGAGTCTGCGCGAGCTCGCGGTCAAATCGATCGGCGTGCCGGGCTTCTCGATGGCGGGCGGGTTGCCGCCCGGGCTGGAGCACACCGCGTACTTCACGCCCGAGCAGTCGGTGTATTCGAACGGCACGCATGTCGCCGAAGTTGAGGTCGATATTGAAACTGGCGCAGTGAAGATCGTGCGCTACACGGTCGCGCATGATTGCGGGCGCGTGATCAACCCGATGATCGTTGACGGCCAGATCGTAGGGGGCGTTGCCCACGGCGTGGGCAACGCGTTGCTCGAACGCATGGTGTACGACGAGAACGCGCAGCCGGTTTCCACCAACTTCGGTGAATATCTGCTGCCGCTCGCCACAGACGTGCCGCACGTCGACCTGGTTCACCGTGAGACACCGTCACCGCTGAACCCGTTGGGGATCAAGGGTGCAGGTGAAGGCGGCACGATTCCCGCAATAGCGGCGATCGTCGGCGCGGTGGAGCACGCGCTTGCGCCGTTTGGCATAAGCATCGCTGAGGCGCCGATTACGCCGCAGCGCATTGTGGAACTGCTCGGCGAGCATGCTCTTGGCCGCACGCGCTGATGGACCAACTGACTCTTGAGTAACACGGTAAGGGGAGAAAATGAGCGAATTCGATTTCAAAGTGACACGCGATGGCGCGATCGCGCGCATCGACCTCAATCGGCCGGAGGAAGGCAACGCGCTGACTCGCGCCATGATGATCCGGTTCGCGGCGTTATTGCGCGAGTTGGGCGGCGCACCGGATATCAACGTAGTCGCAATCTGCGGGCGGGGAGGGCAGTTCTGCCGGGGACGAGACGTCAAGGGCGAATCACGCACCGGAATGACGCCATACGACGTGCGCGTCAAGCTGATGGGTGCGGTGCTCGATTCCTTCTGGAGACGATCAAACGCTACCAAGCGAAGGCGGCGCATCTGACGCGCGACATGGCATCGGAGTACGCGGGCACGCTGCTCGCCCTGGTGCGTTTCTGAGATGGTTCACAGCGATGACCATAGTCACAGTCGTGATCTGAGGGAGCGCCGGGCCGGGTATTCTGATGCAGATCCAGAACCAGTTCGAAGTCCCGATGCCGCCCTCAGCGGCGTGGTCGTTGCTGATGAATATTCCCGTAACGGCATCTTGTTTTCCGGGGCGGAGCTGGTCGAAACGATAGCCGCGGACCGCTACAAGGGGCGTGTCACTGTCAAGCTGGGACCGTTGAAAATGGTGTTCCTGGGGAATTTGCATATCGAGAATCGGGATGACACGCAGCGCGCGGCCACTGTAAAGGCAACCTGGACTGAAACCAAGGGACGCGGAAATGCCGTCACGGTGACACGCTTCGCCATGCGGGAGCACGGCAGCGGCACCCTCGTCGTCATTGGCAGCGATGTACAGCTTGTGGGGCAGGTCGCTCAATATGGGCGGGGCGCGGGGATGATCTCGGAGGTATCCGCGCAACTGATTTCAACGTTTGCAGAAAACCTGCGCGCGAATATACATGCGGTGTCGCCCACGCCGAGTGAGGCGCATGCAGAGAATCCGGTCTCCATGTCTCAAAAGGAAATTTCGGTTCTTGAACTGCTATGGAAAGTTTTGGTTAAAAGGCTCAGACGCATCTTCACATAAGCTCGCGCGGAGGATCATCCTTACCGGATCGCCAGCACCGCTTTGCCGAGGACCCGCCGTTCGCGCACCGCCGCCAGCGCTTCGCGAAAAGCCTCGAGCGGGTAGCTCGCCATGACATG
>MERI01000056.1 GCA_001772005.1 Betaproteobacteria bacterium RIFCSPLOWO2_12_FULL_62_58
TCTTCGACCGGGGGGTGTTCCCAGATGAAGGGCCCGCGCTTGTCGGCGTGGCAGCTCGTGCAAAGCTCCCGGATCGACTCGCTGTTGACCATGGCGGGCGAGAGCGCGCCGTGCGGGTTGTGGCAGTCGGTGCACTTGATCCTCCCTTCGATGATCGGGTGATGCGAAGGCTTGAGCAATTGCGAGCGGATCTGCTTATGACAGGCGGTACAGGTTTCATACTGCAACTGCCGCACCGTGGTCTCGTACGGGCTGACCGAGGGATTGGGCTTCCTCAGCGCTATGGTCGAGCCTGGCCCCGGCGCGCCGTGCATGGTGTGGCAGTTGTTGCAGGAGACCTCGTTCTTCCGGTGCCTGCCGGAATCCCAGAAGGCGAGGTGGCGGTCGTGCATGTGGCAGGCGCGGCAGGTGTCGCTCTTCGCGTCGGCGGGCACCTTGGGATCGTTGAACCCGAAAATGCCGCCGACCCCCTTGCCGCCGCCCTTCTTGGCGTGCTCGAGGGCGTTTTGGCTGTGGCATGCGAGGCAATCGCCCTGATTGGACGGGCCGCGGAGGTTGCCCTTCTGGCCGTGCTTGGTGGCGAGATAGCTCTCGACGTAGGGGGCGTGACAGGCTTTGCAGATTTCCATCACCTGCTGCTTGCCGGGCGCCTGCTCAGCCGCGAGGGCTACGGTGCCCGCGAGCAATAGCAAGGCGCCTGAAACAATCCCCAGTACCGGGGACCAGTTGAACCGCGACCTATCCGCCATTTCGAGTCTCCCTGATTTGCGCCTCGGCAAAACGTTAACGGCGCAGCCGCCGGGACGGCTGCGTGAAAAATTCATCGTAATGGGAACGGGGGCGAGCCCGAAGAGCTTCGAACTCGCCATCTTGCGACGGGCCGGCTTGCACCCGCTTGAGAACTCGTGCACAACCCTTCTTTCCCCTTATAACTGCACGATGTAACAAATTTGTAACCAAACGTAAGCAAATACTAAGGGTTCGCACTAGTGCTCGTTTGATCCAAGTCAAATAATATGAAGTTATTCCCTATTGTGAAAAAATTCTGTTGCGTAAGCACAACACCACGCTTGCCAGATAGGGCAGCATAAGTGTGTCTTTCACGATTCGGAACGAACCCGAACAAAGAGCTTTTGGCAGCATTTCTTGACCGGCTTCACAGCTTGTCGCGCCGCTTCTGCGTCACCCGGCGGCTTGCAATCCACGTGAAATATGCGGCCGGAGTCTTTGATTTATATCAAGGCTTCAACGCCCCCGGGCCACTAACGATTCCCACCAACAGGGTCCGTAGGAGACGTTCACCCCCGAGTCGATCTCGCTGCCACCGCGGCAACCAGATCAGCGCCGCTCGCGGCGCTGCGCGCCATGCCCGGCGCACCAACAAAAAAGCCGGCCGCAGCCAGCTTTTTGGAGGAGCAATGCGAGTTACTTCGTGGACAGCACGTACTGCAGCGCAGCCTTGAGTTCGGCGTCGGAGGCCGCAGCCTTGGGATGGCCCTTGCCTTCCTTGAGCTTCTCCGCCAGCTTGCCCTCGGCGCCCTTGTCGTCCTTATACTTGGCGGCGATCTCCTTGAGCGATGGGCCCACTTTCTTCTTGTCCATCTCGTGACAGTTGAGACAGCCTTTGGCTTTAGCCACATCCGCCCCCGACTGGGCATAACCCACTCCCGACGCCAAAATTCCCGCTGCCGCCACAACCACCAGTATTGCCTTCATAACGTCTCCTATTACTGGAACCTGTATATGTACCGGATGCCTACGAAAGTCGAATTCTGTTTCGGAACTGCGGTCACCGTGGTCCCGTCGGTAGTCGTCCCATAAGCCCACGGCGTGGGTCCACTGGCCGGGAACATCATCCAGGACCAGTCATCGGTGCTCCATCTTTCGTGAATCAGGTTAACACGCACGTCGGCATTCTTCTGCACGGCATACTCGGCAAACAGCTTGAACCTCAGCAGCTTGTTGGTGATGTTGGGCGTCGGCACTACTGTCAACGTACCTGCGAAGTTGCTCTGGTATCGAGGCCTCCCATCAAGCAGGGTCAAACTCTGCTGATATTCGTTGACGCTGCGAAACGACTCCACATCCCCGCCAACTTTCAGTCTGCCGGAAACCCTGCCGCGCACGCCCAAGCCGAGCGAGTCGCCGGTTTCACTCAGATCGGTACGTTTGTCGGCCTCCGCGACAGCGCCACTATCACGGGCGGGGTTGGCGTTGGCGCCATCCCTTTGGGTTATTTCTCTCGCCGTGGTTTTATCACGCGTATACCAGGCGTGGATCTGCCACGCCGAATTCACCTGATAGCTGGCGTCCACCGCATAGAGGCGGGCGGTGCCATCCTGCAGTCCATACGGTCCGACCATGCCGCTATACTTGTCCTGAGCATCTTCAATCGTAAACTGGAAACCCAGTTTATCCATCGGCGACCAATCCAGCATCGCGCGCCATTTGTCCCGTTTGCGATCCGCTATGTTCAACGGATTGATGGCGTCTTCAAGGGTGTCCCCCGGCAATGTATAGCTGGAGCCATCCCTTTTGCTGTGCAGGTACGCCAAAGATCCATTGACCGTCTCGGACATTGATTTGCGCAACTGGAGACGATAGGTCGTTTCATCCAAACTCGCCCTGAAGGGGACGTACAACGTGCCCATGCCCGGGACCTGACGGTCCTGCGCGTTGTATTCGATGCCGCCCAGGAGACTGTACGCCTGCGGCAGACGATAGGTGGCCTCCAGCTTTCCGACCGCGTTGGTGTACGAGAACGGCGTGTTGTAGACGGTCGGCGTATTCGCTGCGTTGAATACAATGCCCCGCACCGGCGTCTTGTCGGCGAAGTCCCGGTAACGCAGATTGGCCACGATGGAGAGCTTCGGCATCGGTCTTGAGGTAAGTCCGATTTCAAGCAAAGTCGTGTCGAGCCTGCCGTCCAGGTTGGGGGGCGCAAGTGGACTCGCCGTCCCCCCAAAATTGCCCAATCCCTCGTCCTGCGTCACCCGCGAGTACGATGCCTTGAACGTGCCGCGCGTGGTGGGCGTGAAGTTATAACCCCCGTTCAGGAAAAGCTCATGCGATTTGTTGTCCAAGGGCAGGCTGAGGAAGTAAGGCGAAGCGCCGCTAGTAAGGGAAGTGGTTACCATCGAGTTGGCGTTGTCGTACGAGGTCCCGTAATACCCGGCTGACAACTGCAAACGATCGCGGGAGTAGTTCAGGGTGGCTTCAAGCAGGCGTATGGTGCTGTCGATCGGCTCGACCGCAAATTCAGCCGCTCCGCCACGGCCCCAGCCGCGCGTTCCGTCCTTGGTCTCGTTCCTGAAGGAAACGTTAAAGTTGAGGCCGACCCCCAGGTTCTTGAAGAATTTCGCCGTGACGCGATCGCGGGTCGTGCCCAGTTCCACGTTCGCCCCGGTACCGGGCGTGATGCTTGGGGTGGGGACGCGCAGTGTGGTGGTGCCGATACCCTGCACCCCCGTGTTGTAGATGAACGGCTGATCGCGGCTGATGCGGCTGTATTCGAGCGATCCGCCGATGTCGCCCTGGCGCAGCCACTCCCCTTTGATCTCGCGGTTGTCGAGGCCCAGGTTTCGGGCCTTCAGGCCCAACCAAGTACCGGTGGCATCGTCGCGTTTCAAAATGTCGGCATCCAGCAGGCCGTAGGCCCCGCTGTCACGCATGCCGTCGTAGATCCCTCGTTGAGCCCGATCGTTGGACCAGTTCCCGATGCCGATCGAAACCGAATTCTCCGGACCCTCTGCGAGCACGGGGCCGTAAACCGAGAGCAGGGCCGCGGCAAGGGCCGTCACCTTGAAAGTCTGCTTCATCCTCTTGCTCATGACGATCTCCCTTAAATCCGGTTAGCGACGGAACCGCCCGGCCGTCGCGGAATTCTGAGTGCTGTTGCTGCCGTGAATGTTGGTGTGGCAGTTGAGACATCCCCTGCCCACCGTGCCCAGCAACGAAGTGCCCGTCGTTCTGCCGGTCGGCAAGCCAGCCGCCTGTACCGGGTGTCCGCCAGACGCATGGCAATCCTGGCACAGGAAAGGCGGACGCGACTTGAGCAGATTGGCGATCGTCGTGCCGTGCGGCTGGTGGCAAATGGTGCAGTCTTCAGTCACCGGCTGGTGGTTGTGCACGAAGGGTCCGCGCTTCTCCATGTGGCATTGGTAGCAGGTCTCGACAACGCTGCCCCTTTCCATCTGCTTCGGATTGTTTCCATGCACGTTATGACAGTCGGAGCAACTCACCTTGCCTTCCAGGATCGGATGGCGAGAAGGCTTGTTGACCTGAACGCGCTGCTCCTTGTGGCAGGTGAAACAGACTTGGGGCTGCGTGAGCTTGTCGCGCACGTTGTCGTGCGAGGTGTGCACCTGGTGACATGAAGTGCAGGCAACGTCGCGACCGGCATGGACACTCGCCTGCCAGTGCATGCGCCTGGGGTCAGCCTGGTGGCAGTTAAGACAGGTCTTGTTTATCGCGTCCGCCGCGACGCTCTTCGTGCTCAACTTGACCATGCCACCCACCCCCTTGCCGCCGCCAGCCTTGACGTGGGCGGTGCCATCGCCGTGGCAGGTAGAGCACGCGCCGGCGTTGGCCGGGCTCCGCGGATCGGTCTTCGTGCTGTGTTTCGAGGCCGAGTAGCTTTCAAAGGCAACGGCGTGACAATTCTTGCAGACCTCCGGACCCGGGCCCGCCGCTTGCGCTGGCGCCGCGGCAAATCCGGAGCTGATCATGAACGCGCCCGCAAAAACGATGGACGACAGCATCGAAACCAACCCGCCAAATCGTTTCCCTTTCATACTCATATCTCCCAAGCTCACCACTAAACTTCCGCTACATTTCTCTTGTAAAACAATACCCGGCAAAACGTGTGCGCAACATTTGGTTGTTTATTGCTGGGTCGTTATTTTTTTGATGGGTATATCGCGAAATATTTCGTTGAATTTGCATATAAAATATAGATCGATTCCAAGTTGATTCTTTGACGTAGATCAATGCGGAAAATATTAGCCATGCGGCAAATTGTCGCATCGCGACGCAAGCGGTTACCGGCTTGCAAGTTCCCGAAGCAATCGAAAAACGAATGACCCGATTATCAGACCAGCCGAATTTCGAGCAATTTTTGCTTCAGCCCGACAGATACAATCTCAGGCTGCTGGTGCTATTCAGAAATATCGTGATCGCGGCCCAGATCGTTACCATAGCGGTCGTAATCAGCGCCTTCAGAATATCGCTGCCGCTGCTGCCCGTATCGCTATGGATTGGCCTTCTGGTGCTGTTCAATCTCGCGACCTGGCTCCGCCTCAAGTCTCCGCGAGCAGTCACGAAGAGTGAGCTTTTCGGGCAGATGCTTGGCGATATCGCCATTTTTACTGGGCTCTTATACTTCACCGGAGGCGCCACCAATCCCTTCGTTGGCATGTATCTCCTGCCCCTCGCAATCTCAGCCGCAATGCTGCCTTGGGCCTATACCGCGAGCATGATGATCGTTACCTGCGCGTGTTATTTGGTGCTCCTGCCTTTCCATGTGCCATTGGTCCGTGTGGGCGGCGAGCTACCGCATTTCCATCTCTTCCTTACAGGTGGGGCCATTAATTATGCGATCACCGCCGGGCTGATCGCATATTTCGTGTTCAAGGTAACTACCGCTCTGCGAGAAAATGAGCGGCTGTTGGCAAAAGCCAAGGAAAACGAATTGAACAGTGAACGCATCATCGGGTTGGGGGCATTGGCCGCGGGAACAGCGCACGAACTTGGTTCGCCTCTTTCTACCGTGGCCGTGGTCGTCAAGGAATTGCAGCGGGATTATCAGCACCTTCCGGAACTGAGCGAAGGTCTGCGTATCATTTCCGACCAGAGCCGGATATGCAAAGAAGCTTTGTCGCGGTTGACTGCGTCAGCCAATCACGCACAATTAGCGGACGGAAGCAGGCTCTCGCTGGAAAAGTTCCTGGTTGAGATTGTCGAAAAATGTCAGCTCATGCGCCCGGATATCAAGGTCCATCACACTATCGAAGGCAAGCGACCCGCTCCAGAAATTTTCCAGGAACTGGCATTGAGTCAATCGATCATAAACTTGCTCAACAATGCTGCTGATGCCTCACCCCGGCACATAACGATGGAGAGCCGCTGGAACGAACAGGAATTGCAGATTCGGATATCCGACAAGGGAAAAGGCATCTCGCCGGAAGTAGCCGGAATGATGGGCAAAGCGTTTTTCACCACTAAAGCGGCGGGAACAGGAAGCGGTCTCGGCTTACTCTTGACCAATACCATCATCAGCCGCTTGGGAGGCTCGGTAAAATGGTTTAACCTTCCGGAAGGGGGCGCATGCGCGGAAGTCTTGCTCCCATTATCGTCGATCGTTGTACCGTCTTGAGTTTATGGAAGCGGATAACCTACTCCTCACTGACCGCCCCCAGCTGCTGCTGGTAGACGACGACGAGACGCTTTGTTCAGTGCTGTCCGTGGCTCTGGAAAAACGCGGGTTTATGGTTAACGTCGCCCATTCCATCAACGCAGCGCTCGCCACCCTTGCTGGCAACGCTCCGGAATATGCGGTCATTGACCTCAAGATGCCGGACGGTTCAGGGCTCGCGCTCGTCGCCGAATTAAAATCGCTGGATCCCCATACCAAAATCGTAGTATTCACCGGCCACAGCAGCATCGTCACCGCGGTGGAAGCCATCAAGCTTGGCGCTATCTATTACCTGAGCAAGCCAGCCGATGCTGATGACATCATGGCGGCGTTTCAACGCGACGAGGGTGACGTGAACGTTCTGATCGACGACAAACCACCCTCAGTAGAGCGTCTGGAATGGGACCACATCAATCACATACTGATAGCAAACAACGGCAATATTTCAGCCACGGCGCGGGCACTGGGCATGCACCGGCGGACGCTGCAGCGCAAATTGTTCAAGCGTCCGCCCCGGCATTAGCCGTTTGTTGAAAATCGACTTGTCACCTCGGCCAGAAAGCCTGCCCCGTATTCCGATACGGAGTCGGTGTTCAGAGAAAACACGTCAAGTGAATCAACACCTTACGGGATGCCGGCTTCCGGCTTAAAGCATGACGGGAGAGGTTCCGCCCGTAAGACCGAATCCTGCCAGCACAGCGATTTTCAACAAATTGCGGGTCTTGGCGCTCTCGAATCACCCGGCGACTTGTATTCCAGGTGAAACACGCGGCCACGGTCTTTGATTTATATCAAGGCTTCAGGCCCGGCCGGCCCCTAGAGTATCCAGCACGGCGAGGTTAGAACAAGCCGGTGAGGCCGGCGTGCGGGCGGGGCCAGCGCGGAACCTGAATGCAGCGGACGCAAGGATCGGAAATGGATGAGAATCCGAACACGCGCAATAACAGACCGGCGCGAGCCGGCGATAGGGACGCGATGGGACCCGCTGATGGCGGCCGCCCGCAATTCGCATCCAGCCTTCCGACACTGCGCATCGTCGGCAAGGACGGCCCAGGAGTTTGTCGGACTTAGGTCGGACAAACTCCTAATGCAAAACCGCCTGCAGGAAAACGGAAGAAAAAGGCAGTGAGCACCTCATTTTGAACCTGCTCGCGTGCCCATTGGAGGACAAGAGTGGTCGCAAGCGTCGGATTCATTCCCAATCCGCAGGCGGTTTTGCTGTTAGCAGCCTGTCGGACGCCTAAGCCCGACAGGCTGCCAGGCGGTCGCGAAACACGGCAGGCCGGCCGCGTGTTTCTGGTCGGCAGCGGCCCGGGGAATCCCGAACTGCTCACGCTGCGCGCGGCGCGCGTAATGCAGCAGGCCGATGTCGTGCTCTACGACCACCTGGTCGCGCCCGAAATCGTCGAGATGGTGCGGGATGGCGCGCAGCGCATCTATGTCGGCAAGGAGCGCTCCAACCACGCGTTGCCTCAAGAGGAGATCAACCACCTGATGGTTGCGCTCGCGCTGCAGGGCAAATGCGTGCTGCGTCTGAAAGGCGGAGATCCGTTCATCTTCGGGCGCGGGGCCGAGGAGATTGAAACGCTGGCACGCTACGGCATCCCTTTCGAGGTGGTGCCGGGCGTGACTGCCGCCACTGGTGTCGCAGCCTATGCCGGCATTCCCCTCACTCACCGCGATTACGCGCAGGCGTGCGTGTTCGTCACCGGCCATCTCAAGGACGGCACCATGAACCTCGATTGGGAAGCGTTGGCGCGCCCCAATCAGACGGTGGTGGTGTATATGGGGCTGCTCGGACTGCCGCTGCTATGCCAGCAGTTGATCAAGCATGGATCGCCCGCCACCACGCCCGCCGCGGCCGTGCAGCAGGGCACGACGAACAAACAACGGGTGGTCACCGGCACGCTTGAAACGCTGCCGCTCGCCACGTTCAAAGCAGGCATCAAGCCGCCCACGCTCATCATCGTCGGCGAAGTCGTCAAGCTGCGCGAGCAACTCGCGTGGTTCGAGCCGCGGGCCGATTGGGAGACGGCGGCAATCGAGTCACTAATCGATCCGGTCCGCGCCTGACGATCGGGCTGTTTGATGCCGCTAGGAGTTTGTCGGACTTAGGTCGGACAAACTCCTAATGCAAAACCGCCCGCACGAAAACGTAAGAAAAAGGCAGTGAAAACCTTAATGAATGAGAACCAGTCACCGATCACGAGTCACGCTTTTCGATTCCGGTTGAACGGCAGTCTCATCGCCGGTATTCTTGACGGGACCAAAACTGGAAACGAAGGAAGACGCCATGGGCGCCCGGCTTCTGCTGATCAACCCCAAGTTCGCGGAAAGCTTCTGGAGCTTCAAGTGGGCGGTTGACGAGATTCTGCCCGGCAAGCGCGCCATCAATCCGCCGCTGGGGCTGGCCACGCTCGCCGCGCTGTGCCCGCCGCACTGGCAGGTCGAGATCGTGGACGAAAACATCGAACCCGTGCCGCTCGCGCCGCAGGCCGACATCATCGGCGTGTGCGGCATGCAGGCGCAATTCACCCGTCAGCGCGAGTTGCTCGAGTTCTATCGCAGTAGCGGCTACTTCGTGGTGGCCGGAGGCAGCTACGCCTCGTTGTGCCCAGAGAAATTTTCAGCGCTCGCCGACAGCGTGGTCGCCGGGGAGGCCGAATACATCTGGCCGGAATTCTGCCGCGACTTCGAGCACGCGCGTCCGCGCGCGCTGTATCGCGAAACAGGCACGGTGGCGCTCGCGGACTCACCGGCGCCGCGCTTCGATCTGCTCAAGCTTGAGTACTACACCACTGCGACCCTGCAGTTCTCGCGCGGCTGCCCGTTTCGCTGCGAGTTCTGCGACATCATCGTCATGTTCGGCCGCAAGCCGCGCATGAAGTCAAACGAGCAGATCGGCCGCGAGCTCGATCTGCTGCGCGCGCGCGGCGCGTGCAACGTGTTTTTCGTTGACGACAACCTGATCGGCAACAAGGCGGCGGCGAAGGACCTGCTGCGCTTCCTCAGGGACTACCAGCAACGCCACGGCTACCGCTTCAATTTCGGCACCGAGGCGTCGATCAATATGGCGCAGGACAAGGAGCTGCTCGAGCTGTTCAGGGAGGCCAACTTCATCTGGGTGTTCATCGGCATCGAATCCCCCGACGAGGCGACGCTGCGCGCCACCCGCAAGACGCAGAACATCCACGAGGACCCGCTCACCGCGCTGCGCCGCATCTACGCCCACGGCATCGACGTGCTGGCCGGCTTCATCGTCGGCTTCGACGGCGACACGCTGGCGACGTTTCAGCGGCAGTACCGCTTCATCGTCGCCTCCGGCATCCAGGTGGCGATGGTGGGGCTGCTCACCGCGCTGCCGCGCACCCCGCTCTACGAGCGCGTCAAGCACGAAGGACGATTGATCGAGGGCGCCGAGCACGGCGACAACACCAAGCCCCGGACCAACATCGTGCCGCGGCACATGGCGTACGACGAAATGGTTGCGGCGTACATGGCGTTCTACCGCAAACTCACCGGCGACCGCGCCATCGCGCAGCGGGTCCGCAACAAGCTCCGCTATCTCGGGGAGCCGATCTATCACGGCGAGTACCCGTGGCGCGAGCGCGTCGGGATCATCGCCAAGCTGCTCAAGGGCGTGCTCAAGGGCGGTCTGCCGCGACTGTTCCATTTCGCGCGCAGCATGCCCTGGCTCACTCCGGCCAAGCTGCCGCTTGCCACCGTGGACTGGATTGCAGGGCTGGCGATGCGCGACTACGTCGAGCGCTACTTCGTGACCGCGAGAGCCGACGCCACCGCCACGCTGGGACGCTTGTACGGCGCATTGCAGCGCGCGATCAGGACTTACCTGCGGCGAGGCGCCGTCACGATCGAGCTCGACGTCATCAAGGACGCGGTGCCGAGTCTCAGCATTTGTCTCAAGGGCCAGCTTGACCGCGCCTTCTTTGTGCGCACCGCGCGGCGCGTCGGCCGACTGCTGGCCCGCACGCCTACCCGCTTGGTCCTCGATGCCGAGCACCTGCCGCTGCAGCAGCTCAAGCACCTCCAGCTTCTGCTCAAGCGCCTCGCGCGCCACAGCGACCGCGTGTTCATCGCTGCCAGCAGCGAGCTCAAGGACCGCATCGCCGGCGACCTCGCGCGCTTCAACCTGCTGCTCGCCATGCCGCACGAAACATCAAGCGTGCGGTGAACGCGACGCGGCCGCTCCGGCGGCCCCGCTTTTTCTTGATGAGCATCAATGCGGCAACGCGGTGAGCCGCTTATTGTACCAGCTCAGACTCGGCATAATAGGCGACCGAATGACCAACATCACTGCTGTCCTCACCGCCGATCACCGGTACCAAGATCGACTTTTTGCTGCGGCTACGCAGGCCGCGGAACAGGGCGACTGGTCCGCATGCCACGCGCAGTTCGACGCGTTTCTCCGGGCACTCAAGCAGCACATGAAGATCGAAGAGGAGGTGCTGTTCCCGGCGTTCGAGCAGGCGAGCGGCATCAGTGGCGGCCCGACATGGGTGATGCGGCAGGAACATCAACAGATGCTGGCGGCGCTCGACCGGATCGCGGCTGCGATTGCCGCGGCTAACACCGAGGACTTCCGCGCTTTGGCACAATCATTCGCGGGGCTGATGGCAGCGCACAGCACCAAGGAAGAGCACGTGCTCTACCCACTGTGCGACGAGGTCCTCCCCGGCCTCAATGGCGAAAAGCTGCAGGAAATGGCATCGCAGCCATCAGCAGCAGCGCCGGGAGCGAGCCGCCGCAGCTAGACTCCGCTCGATGACTTATGGAGCGTTAGCTCCCAGGTCAATATCATCAGGCGGCGCATCTGGGGGTGGAACCAGTTCGAATTCTTTTATCATGCGCCGCAGGCGCGGCCGCGATATGCCGAGGATCTCGCAGGCGCGCCCCCGATGCCATCCCGTGGATTCGAGTACACGCAGGATATGCACCTTTTCCACGTCACGCAAACGCCATTGGGTTTCCGGCTTATCGCTTTTCCTGAGAGGAGCAGACACGCTGCACATTTGTTCAGGCAGCAGATCACAGGTGATCACATCCGCAGGGCACAACGCCACTGCTTTCATCAGCGCGTTTTCCAGTTCGCGCACATTCCCGGGCCAGTCGTATGCCTCGAAACATCGCAGCACGTGCGGATCGATCCGCCACACACGGCGACGCATCTCGCGGTTTATTCGCGCGAGCAAAGCCTGTACTAGATCGGGAATATCTTCCTTGCGATCGCGTAGGGGCGGCAGGTGGATATTGATGACCTGGAGACGATAATAGAGGTCCTCGCGGAAACTGCCGTCCCGCACGCAGTTGGCCAAATCGACGTTGGTCGCGGCAATCACGCGCGCGTCGGTGGCCTGAAGTTCCTTTGCGCCGAGCGGCAGAAACTCTTTTTCCTGCACGACCCGCAGCAGTTTGGCTTGAATGCCATGGGACAATTCGCTGACCTCGTCGAGAAACATGGTGCCGTGATTGGCCAAGGCGAATTTGCCGGTGTGACGCACGACGGCGCCGGTGAATGCCCCCTTTTCATGGCCGAACATGTCCGATTCGAGCAGCGTTTCCACCAGCGCCGCGCAATTGACGGCGACAAATGGTCCTGAGGGGTTCGCGCCGGCGCGGTGAATCGCGCGGGCAACCAGCTCTTTCCCGGTGCCGGATTCGCCGGTAATCAACACCGTGGCGCTGCTCGATGCCGCCAGGCCGATGGTCTTGAAGACTTCCTTCATGATCCGGCTGCGTCCGACCATGCTGCCGGGATTGTTTCCCGGAAATTCTGGAAATGCGACTAACGCGTCCTGCACTTCACTGTGGGCGTAGCGCAGCGCTTTGGCCACCGCGGCGTCCAATTCATCCAGATCGATCGGCTTCTGGATGTAATCGTCAGCACCGCGCTGCATCGCCTGAATGGTGCTTTCCATGTCATGAAAGGCGGTAATGATGAGGACATGGGCGCCCGGAAACGCCTGCTTGAAATCCGGTAACGCGTCCAGACCGCTTTGTCCCGGCATGCGGACATCCAGAATGATCACGTCCGGTATGACTTTGCCGCGGGCCGCCAGCCCCTCCGCCGCGTTGTGCGCGATGTGCGCGTCGTGACCCTGGGCGCGGAAATGGAGCCGCAAGGTCCGGCAACTGGCGAGATCGTCATCTACAATCAGGAAGGTGCTCATGAGCCGCTCCGGCTGTCAACCGGTTGAAGTGGTAATACGACCGTCACGCGCGTTCCTCTCGGGTGCCCCGGCTGCAGGCTGATGCCGCCCTGGTGCTGGTCGATTATGCGCTTGGCAATAGGCAGCCCCAAACCGGTTCCCTGGGCGCGGGTGGTGAAGAAAGGCTCAAACACTTTGTCCAAGTGTTCGGTTGTGATGCCGGAGCCATTGTCACAGATCTCAACCTGGATCGAAGGCCGGTCTTCGACCGCCAGACACAGCCGCGCATCGATAACGAGAGTGGAGGGCGTTTGGTTCAGCCCTGCGGTCGCCTGGGCCCCGTTCACGATCAGATTGATAAAGGCTTGGCGCAGTTTATTGGCGTCTCCGTAAAGCACAGGCAAGCCGGGCTGATAGTGGGTCTTGACCCGCACACCGTGTTCCTCGATCTGTTTCTGGGAAAGCATCACCGCGGTATCCAGCAATTTGTCCACGTTCAGCCATTCCGGCTTCAGCGCGTCGGGCAGCGAATAACTGAGCAGGTCGGAAAGGACTTCCTCCATGTAGCGCTCCTGCTCCTGCGATAGCTGCAGCAGTTCTTGCTCCGCTTCAGTCCAACTGTGCGGCAGTTTCTTGCTCAGCATCTGCAGGCCCATCTTGATGGTGGACAGCGGATTGCGCAGATCGTGCGCGATCATACTCGCGGCCTGCCCCATCGCGGCAAGCGCCTGGCTTTTTGTGATCTCGCGGTTGCGCTCCGCTACCTGCTGTTCCAGCCGCTTGCGTTCAGTGATGTCCTCCATTTCCGCCAGGAAGTGGGTGATCGCGCCGCGCGCGTCCCGGATCGGCGAAATGGCCGAATACACCCAGAACAGCTCGCCGTTCTTTTTTTTGTCGTGAAGCACCCCGCGCCATTCCTCGCCGCCGGTGATGGTTTGCCACAGGTGTTGATATTCTTCGGGGCCGGTCTCGCCGGACTTCAACAGGCGCGGATTTTTCTCGGCGATTTCTTCGAGTGCGTAACCTGTTACTTGAGTGAATTTGGGATTGACATACTCGATCGCGCCATGACGATCGGTAATTAACACCATGCTGGGGCTCTGTTCTACTGCGCGCGACAGCTTCCGCAATCGTTCGTTGGTCTGCTGGTGTTCGGCGATTACGTGTTTGAGCTCACGGTTAATGGATTCACCCTCTCGCGCACGCAGACGCGCCACTTGGGCGAAGCGAACGGTCAGGGCCAGCAATAGCGCCAGCGAGAGCCCGCCGACCAAAACCGCTTGTGGCAGGGGCGAACGTTGCCGGATGAGTTCCACGTGGGGCCACACACGTACGCGCCAGGTAATGCCATGCAGCCCGACGCTGGTCTCCTGGCTCCAATCCGCGGCAGATCCTTCCGCTCCCCCTTCCCGGCGGTAGATTTCCTCCTCGCCATCGAACACAGCGACCGCGTAGCGGGGCGCGATGGACGGAGGCAGGATCGTGTCGAGCGTTGATTGCGCCCGGAACATGCCAACGATAAACCCGCTAAAAACTTCCCCCTGAAACGCCGGGACATTGACCAACAAGGCCGGATCGCCCGTGGTCAGGCCGGCCGCATGAGTGAGCGTCACGCGACGCTGCAAACGCGCCAGTTGCAGTGCCTCCCGCTGCCGCCCGCTGATGAAATCGGCGCCGTGCGGCGCTCGAGACGCCGCTTGCGGCACGAGCCAGCTTACCCGCAAATCGGGTTCCACCCGGCCAATGGCCAGATAGCCGGTGTAATGACTGAGATACAATTTGGCGTCGGATTCCCATTCCGCGCGCGGCGGCTGGCCGCGCATCTCCCAGCGCCGGGCCATGCGCACCAGGGCCAGGATCCGCGCATCCATGCCGGAGCTGATCTCGTTTCTGACGCTCTCCAGATTCAACGCGACAGCGCGTTCCGTTTCGGCGCGTTCTTGCGCGATCAACGCTTGCCACAAGCCGAACGTGGCCGCGACTACCGTCAGGCCGATGAGGAGAGCAAGCCAGCCCGTCGTTTGGGATTTTGCCGGGGTGCCCATTGCGGGCGGTAGACGCTCTGCTGATGCGCGCGAGCGGTCAGGAGCCGCCGATTCAATTCCCGGTTCCATGATGTCACAGCGATTCCTGACACGAACTCCGCGTCACGGACGGCGCAGGACAGGGATGGAAAGCGGGCGCCAGCGAGGAGGACAGCCTCGATCCCGCAAGAGCCGTGCGGATGCGCTGCGCCAGCGCAAAGCCGCGGACGATACGGTCCCGCACAGACACCCCGCCCCAGTAATTGGCGGCCAGATGCAGCCCAGGCCAGCTCCCGAGACACCGAGCAATCGCATGCAGGCGGCAAAGATATGCGCCATGATAAAGCGGTAGGGCGCGCTCGTGCCGATCGATCCACACCCTTTCCGGCGCGGCATCAATCCCCATCAGTGGTCCCAGCCACGCCACGGCTGCCTCGATACACTGGTCGTCATCCCAATCCATCGTCTCCGGCGCACGCGCGCCACCAACGTAGCATGCAAGAAGCACTTTACCGCGTGGCGCCCGGCATGGAAACAAGCTACTGATCCATTGGCAGCCTGTCAATTGCAGGCGCTCCAGGCGTGGCACCAGAAAACCCAATCCGTCCAACGGCTGGCGTATCGCGGATCGGTCAAAAGCGAGATGCACAACCATCAATGGGGCATACCCAATCCCGCGCAGCAGGCGCGCCAGCTCGGTGTCCAGTGGATGAACGAGCGCTGCGGCGGCCGGGGCCGGCGCGCTTAATACGAGGTGCCGTGCTCGGACCATGTAATCACCGTCGGGCGTGCTTCCCACAAGGCGCCAGCCTGATTCCGTCGGTTCCAGTTGCGTCGCAGTGCTGCCCGCGCGGAAACGTACGCCCGGAGTTGCGGCAAGAGCTTCGACTAAACTCGACATTCCCCCGCTGAACGAGAACATTTCGCGAACCGGGGCACCGCGTCGCTGCAGGATCTGGTGTACGCCTGCGCCGAGCGCGAGGCTGCCGTAGCGCCTCTCGAGTGCTACCAGCCGCGGCAACACGGCGTGCGCATTCGCCTGGTCCGGATCCGACGCCAGCGGACCTGCAATGAAAGGTTCCATGGCTTTTTCCAGCGCCTCGCGGCCCAGGCGTCTGATGATGAACTCGCTAACGGTTTCATCAGGGTGGCCACCTCTCGGAACAAATGGCTCGAGGAGCAGGCGCAGCTTGCCGCGCACGCTCCAGAGCGGCGACAACATGAGCTCACCCAAGCGCAACGGAAACGGCACCAGCCGGCCGTCCTGGACCAGATAGCGCTGGTCCTGCGGCGTGCCCGGACACATCACTTTGGCGGCGTCAAGCCGGGTCGAAGCGAGCATTTGGCTCACTTCCGGGCGGAAATTCAGCATCATGGAGGCGGCGCGCTCCGTCAGGTAGCCGTCGGCTTCGCGGGTCAGGATCTTTCCCCCCGGCCGGGCATCCTGCTCCCAGACTTCGACGGCAATGCCGGCTTGCGCCAGCCACCAAGCTACCGACAATCCGGACACGCCACCGCCAACGACAATGACGTCCGGGTTACTCATCGGTCAGTTCCACGCCCGGATCTTTGCCGCCATCGTCTCGCCCCGCCGCCTGACGGGCGTGGCCGGGGCAGAGGAGCGCGGTCGCCTCGTCAACGATTTTCTCCGTGATCACAGTGTGCCCCCGCTCCTGGGCGTACTGCAGGATCGCCATGCGTGCCATTCTGCGCGCAAATTCCGGCACTCGCTCCATGCGGCGCTCGGCTTCGGCCGTCCAAGTGGTGGTTGCGGCGGCCACCGTTTCCATTCGCGGTCGGTGCGAACGCTGGCTCAGCAATACCGCACAGTCGACGCCGCGCAGCAGACGCTCGGCGTTACCGCCGATATCGAGATCGGCATCGGCGTGTATCCCGAGTTTGCCGATCACCAACAGGGAAGGCCGCACGCTCCGCAGATGTTTCTCGATCGCGGCGTGCGGTTTGCCAGCGAGGAGCAGGGTTTCGATCGTCACGCCACGTTCGGCGGCGATGGATCGCGCGACGCTCAGATGGCCCTCGTAGATCTTGGCAAGACCGGCATCGATGACCTCTTCATGCAATCGTTCCTGGTCCTTGAACCGAAAGGTACGGCTTGCTTCTTCCGACAACACCCGGCTGATGCGGTTGAACGCCACGTAATGAAAATACGGATCATAGGCGGCCACCACCTGCAGCCGGCCCTCCCACCTTTGCGCCAAGGCCAGCGCTGTCATCAATCCGCCATACGCGGGCTCCGAGCCGTCTAAGGCAACCACGATCGGTCCGTCAGCCAGGCGGCGCTTGGGATCCTTGATGATGAGCGTATCGATGGCGGCGCGGCGCACCACGCGTTCGCACACGGTGCCCACGCTGCTTTCAGGAACCGCGCCCAGGCCCTGGGCGCCGATCACCAGCAGGTCGTGGCGCCCGCTATTGGTCTCGGTGAGCAGTTCCCGGTAGTTCTTGCCTTCCGCTGTGCAGGGCGCGAAAGGTATCGACGCTTCGCCGCACGTGCGCGCCGCCTCGTCCAGGTAGGAGTCGGCGATCAGTGTCAGCCCGCGGGTAATGAGCTCGTTATGAATATCGCGCTGCCGCTCGAGCATCTCCTGTCGCCGGTACCGTTCCGGCAGCCCGCCCTCCATCTGGCGAAAGCGCATATCGTGCAGCCGGGCCGCATACACGTGGATCCCGGTGATCGTCGCGCCTCCGAGCCCCGCGAGGGCCACCGCTTCGCTCACGCCGCGATTGGAGTGATCGGAGCAATCCACCGCCACCAGGATGGACTGATAAGGCGATCGCTGCTCCTGAACGGCGCAAGATTTTCCGCGGCCGGCGTGCGGCGTGCTGCTCTTCTTCAAACCCGGATGGAACGGTGCGCTTTGTGCCATGTCTGGTTTCCGCAATTCGGCTTGTCTTGACGCAGCCGCTCGCCGCGTTGTTCCCGGCGGGAGCCGCGCTCGAAAACCGTTCGCAGAAATCATGCCAATGCATTGGGCGCGGACGGATGAATTGCAAGATCAATGAATTGACAATGATTCGCGAATTGCCGCTGCCTGAAAAATCTTGCCTGGCTGAACGATTCTTTCAATCATCGCGCCGGCAACAGGCCGGGATGAAACGAAATGTTCACACGCAGAACCCCGTGTGGGCTCGATTTTCGGGCCTGCTTTGGCCTGCTTCAGTGCTAGTCCGTGATTTTTGTAGGCAATTTCTTCCGGCGGTGAAGATGCCTGCAATTGGTGCAGTTGTTGCTTAGGCATTCGCCATCAAACCCGTCGCACACGAAAAAGAGGGAGTACGCGAGTGAAAAGCATGCCAACGGGCGCAGGTATAGCCAACGTGGTCGCGGCCGGGTTTTTGCTTGTCGTCGCCCAGAGCGTTTGCGCGCAGGGGCCCGGAGCCGGCCCGGAATACCCGTCGGTGATGGGCATGGACAGCCGCCTGGCGGTGTGGATCGCGGCCCAGTTGCACCTGATGTTCGCCGCCTTCGTGCTGGCGGTGCCGATGTTTGCGCTGTTCATCGAATACCTCGGCTGGCGCGCCGTGAAAAACGATACTGGCGAGGCGCGCCGTTACGACTGGCTCGCCCATGAAATGGCGCGCCTGCTGCCGGCAGCCTATTCGCTGACCGCGATAACCGGCGCGCTGCTCGGATTCCTGCTGTTTACCGCGTACCCCAGGTTCATGGGTTATCTAACCGGAATTTTTGGGCCGACATTTGTCGTCTACCCGCTCTTCTTCGTGGCCGAAACCTTTTGTTTGTACTTCTGGTACTACGGCTGGGACCGGCTGCAAGGCGAACGCAAGTGGCTGCACCTGTGGCTGGGGCTGCTGCTCAACATCTTTGGCACGATCGTGATGTTCATCGCGGACGCGTGGGCAACGTTCATGATGACGCCAGGGGGCGTCGACCAACAAGGAAATCTCGTCAGCCTCTACGATGCAGTCTGGAATCCCGGCTGGATGCCGCTTAACATCCACCGCCTCGTTGCCAACATAACGTTCGGCGCGCTGCTGTGCTCGGCGTATGCGGCATATCGCTTCCTGATGGCGAAAAGCCCGCAGGACAAGGCGTTGTACGACTGGATGGGGTACACCGGCAACCTCATCGCGCTGTTCACCATGCTGTTCCTTCCCTTCGCCGGCTATTATTTCGGCTTCGAGCTGTTTGCCTTCTCCGCGACCTACGGCGTCACGCTGATGGGCGGCGTGCTGTCCTGGCTGTTCATCATTCAGGCAATCGTGATTGCGGTGCTGTTCATCGGCGCCGCTTACTATTCCTGGCTGGGATTACTGCGCATTCCCGGCTCCGAAGCCCAGCAGCGCTGGAGTCCGGTGTTCAATGTGGCACTGATCAGCGGCTTCATCGTCTGGGCGACACCTCATACCATGGCGGCGTCGATCGAGGAATCAACCGGCGGATTCCATCCGGTGCTTGGCGCGCTCGGCGTGATGGCCCCCAAAATGATCGCCGTCACGCTGGTGCTGGTCGTGCTTTATGCCAGCTACCTGCTGTACCGCCGCGCCGGGCGCGTGCCCATCGTGCCATGGCATCGCATCGGCACCGTTATTGAGTGGAGCGCGCTGGGATTGACCGCGCTCGCAATCACGGCGCTCGGCGTGTACGGGTATTTCGCTCCAGCCGAAGTGCGGATAAAAACCTCGATCTGGCAGATCATCGTCCTCATCATCGGAATTGTGGTCACGTTTATTCTCGATCAGCTTTTGCTGCGCGGGGCAAAGACGGTGGCGGAGGTGCGCTGGGGCACGCTGCCGCGGCGCGGTCAGTATGTCCTGATCATGCTCGCTTTTGTCATCGTCTGGCTGATGGCGCTCATGGGTTACGCGCGCAGCGGCGCGCGCTTGAACTGGCATGTGTTCGGCATCATGCAGGACACCTCGCCCGGCGCTGGGCTGCCCAGCTTGGGCGAAGTTGCAGTGATTATCACGGTGATCACCTTGATTTTCTTTGTCCTGTTGGCAATCGCTTTCGCTATCTCGGGTCTCGCGAAAGCGCGTGACAGCGAACCCGGTGGCGGCAGGCATTCGCCGGGAGCGGTGACGGACGGAGGGGGAGCATGAACCAAGTCCTGCCTTACGTGACGCCCCTGATCCCGGCGTTCGTCGTCATCGGTTTCTTCGTCTGGTTTGCCAACTGGATACCGCAGACGCGCTGGCAGCCGCCGCAGGCGCAGGAAATCAGTGCGGCGGCTACTCCGGCGGAGTTGGCGCAAGTGGGGCAAACGATAGTCCGCCAGCGCGGGTGTCTGGCGTGCCACACGCTCGAGCCCGGGGCAGGCGTGAAGGGTGGCGGGCGCGGTCCGAATCTCTCCGGTATTGCGGCACGCCGCGCCCAAGGGGTGAAGGGCGGTCCCGGTAACCTGGTGGAGTACCTGGCGCAGGCGCTCTACGAACCAGGCGCCTATCTCGTCGAAGGCTATGCCAACATCATGCCGCCTTCGACCGGGGCGCCTGCCAGTCTCAGTTACGAGGAAGTGGTGGCGGTGATCGCCTATCTCCAGTCGCTCGGGAGAACCCCCACCGTCAAAGTGGGCGACGTCCCGAAGCCGACCGGGGTACGTGTCGCACGCGAGGCCAAGGCGACAACGCCCGAGCCGGCGGTGAGCACGGACCCGGCGGCGATGTTTTCGTCATTTAACTGCGGCGACTGCCACAGTTTGAAGACTGGTGAGGTCAAGCTCGGTCCCGCGCTCGATGCGCCTGGCCTGAAGCAAGCGGCCGCCGGGCGGGGCATGAACATCGAAGCCTATCTGATCGAATCGATCGTCGATCCGAAAGCCTACGAGAGGAAAGGGTTTCCGAGCGGCGTCATGCCGCAGGATTACGGAACGCGGATGACAGCGGCACAGCTTGACGCCTTCGTGCGTTATCTCGCGGCGCAAGGGAAACGGCCATGAAGCGCGGCGATTTCTCCCTGCCGCTCCCGACTCGCGCTTTCCTGGTGCTAGCCGGCGTTTTTTTCGTGTTGAAACTGGTGCGCCCCGTGATCCCGGGCAGCGTCATTTTGGTCTACATGGGTTTCGTGATTGCCGGGATCGTGATTCACGTCACGCTCAGTGATGAACGGATGCGGCGGTTCCTGGATTTCTTCCTCGCCGAATCCGGGAGCGAGCCCATCGCGATACGGATTCAGCGCTGGGGCCTGCTGGCGGTCATACCGCTGTGGATGGGGTGGTCGGTGTACGACACGCTGCGCCCGACCTATGCACCGCCGGTGGAGATCTTCCAGCGCCATCCCACCGTCGGTGAAGAGATCCTGGGCAGCATCAAGGTGCCTGAATGGGCCGCGGATCCCGCCAAATGGACCCCGGAAGCGATCGCGCAGGGCAAGGTGCTCTACGAGGCTAATTGTGCCGTGTGCCACGGCGAGAAACTCGACGGCAAGGGGCCGGCGGCCGAGGGCTTTCGCTATCCCATCCGCCCCGCCAATTTCCAGGACGCCGGCACCATCGCCCAGCTGACGCTGCCCTACGTCTATTGGCGGCTCACCGTGGGCGGCATCCAGAACCAGTTCAACAGCGCGATGCCGCGCTGGACGACGCCTGCCGATGACCCGGAGGCATCCACGCTCCACAGCTATGACTTCACCGCGGATGAATCGTGGAAGGTGATCATGTATCTCTACCGCGCAACCGGCCATGAACCGCGCAGGTGACATTGAATAGGCGCAAACCACGAGGGTTCCGTTAGCTATGAACGATAAGAAATTATCGCGCAGACAGTTTCTCAAGCGTGCCGGCGCGCTCACCGCCGGCGTCGCTGCGGCGGGTAGCTCGCCCGAGCTTAATGCTGCAACCGGCTTCGCCGGCCGCAATCTGTCACCCGCAGCCGGAATCGGGAATCCTTTGGAGCACTATCCCGAACGCGATTGGGAAAAGGTGTATCACGATCAGTACCGCTACGATCGCACTTTTACCTACATCTGTGCGCCCAACGACACCCATATGTGTCGCATGCGCGCGTTCGTGCGCAACGGCGTAGTCGTACGCCTGGAGCAGAACTACGACCACCACAAATACAAGGACCTGTACGGCAATCAGGCTACCTATGCGTGGAACCCGCGCGGGTGTCTCAAGGGCTATACCATGCACCGGCGCGTCTACGGACCCTATCGCGCCAAAGGCCCGATGATCCGCGCGGGTTGGAAACAGTGGGCCGATGCCGGCTTCCCGTCCTTGTCCGACGATCCCAGACTGCGCACCAAGTACAAATTCGATTCCAGGGGCACCGACAAGTTTGTCCGCCTCACGTGGGACGAAGCGACCACTTATGTCGCCAAAGCGCTGATCGCGATCGCGCGCACCTACAGCGGCAATGAAGGCCGGCGGCGCTTGATCGAAAAAGACGGCTATCCCGAGGAAATGCTGGAGCACTGGGAAGGCGCCGGGACTCGCACCATGAAGTTGGGCAGCTCTTTGCCGCTGCACGGAGTCGTGGGCAAGTTCGGCATTTTCCGCATGGCCAATCTGCTTGGACTGCTCGATGCGCAGGTGCGGCGCGTGGAACCGGATAAAGCGAAGGGAGCCCGCGAGTGGTCGGAGTACACGTGGCGTGGCGACCAGGCGCCCGGTCAGCCGTTCGTGCACGGACTGCAGACTTCGGACATCGACCTGAACGACCTGCGCTTCACCAAGTTCACGGTGCAGGTGGGCAAGAACCTGATCGAGAACAAGATGCCCGAGGCCCACTGGCTTACCGAGATCATGGAGCGCGGCGGACGGATCGCGGTGATCGCGCCGGAGTACAACCCGGCCGCCACTAAGGCCGACTACTGGATTTCGATCCGCCCCGGGCTTTCCGACACCGCGATCTTCCTCGGCGTCACCAAGTACCTGATGGACAAGGGCTGGTACGACGAAGCCTTCGTCAAGCAGTTCACCGATTTCCCGCTCCTGGTGCGCGCCGACACGCTGAAGCGCCTGAAACCCGAAGAGATCTTTGCGGGTTATCGCAACAAGGATATCTCGAACGGACCGAGCTTTGCCATTCAGGGAATGACGGCCGAACAACGCGATCGCCTGGGCGATTACGTGGTCCGTGACGCGAAATCAGAAAATTTCACAGCGATCTCGCGAGATGACGTGGGAGGCAAGCTCACCACGCTGGGCATCGATCCGGACCTCGCGTGGCAGGGAAAGGTGAAACTGGCGAGCGGTGACCAAATTGAAGCGATGACCGTATGGCAGATGTACAAGGTCCACCTGCGCGATTACGAGCTCGATGCGGTCAGCGACATCAGCGGCGCAGCGAAGGAACTGATCGAGCGGCTGGCGAAGGACTTCGGGCGCCGCTTCTGGGATCCGGATTTCAAGGGCAAGCCGCGCGAAGCTTATCCGATTGCGATCCACTTCGGAGAAGGCATCAATCATTATTTCCATGCCACGCTGCACAACCGCGCGGTTTATCTGCCGCTGATGCTGGTCGGAAGCATCGGCATCCCGGGTTCGGGAGCGCACACCTGGGCCGGTAACTACAAAGGCGCGCTGTTTCAGGGTTCGGCCTGGTCCGGGCCCGGCGTGGGTGGCGCTTACGTCAAAGAGGATCCGTTCAACCAGGTGCTCGACCCCAACGGTAAGATTCAGCGGCAGAACGTCCGTGAGCTTCTGCACGGCGAGGAAATGAGCTATTGGGGATTTGGCGACCGGCCGTTCATCGTCAAAACGCCCGGCGCCGGGCGCAAGGTATTCACGGGCAAGACCCACCTGCCAAGTCCGACCAAGGTGATGTGGTACAACAACGCGAACCTGTTGAACCAGGCGAAATGGATTTACCACTTGCTGGTAAACGTCAACCCCAAGATCGACTTGATCATCGATCAACAGGTGGAATGGACCGGCTCCGCCGAATATTCCGACGTCATCCTGCCGGCCAACACCTGGCTCGAGTTCCAGACCCTGGAATGTGGCGGCTCGTGCTCCAATCCGTTCCTGCAAATCTGGGGCGGGAACGGAATCAAGCCGATTTACGATTCCAAGGACGACGGCATGATCTTCGCGCTGGTCTCGGAGAAGCTTGCCAAGCTCACCGGCGACAAGCGCTTCCGCGATCACTGGAAGTTCATGCTGGAAGGCAAGCCGGAAGTCTACCTCCAGCGGGTGCTCGACAATTCCACTACCACTCAAGGCTACACGGTTGCCGACATCATGGCGGGCAAGTACGGCGAGCCGGGGGCGGCCTTGATGCTGTTCCGCACCTATCCCCGGGTGGCGTTTTACGAGCAAGTGCACGATGGCATCCCCTTCTACACCGATACCGGTCGGCTCAATGCCTACGCCGATATCCCGGAGGCGATTGAGTACGGCGAAAACTTGGCCGTGCATCGCGAAGCTCCGGAGGCAACGCCTTACCTGCCGAACGTCATCGTCTCGACCAGCCCCTATGTCCGCCCCGTCAACTACGGGATCACGCCGAAGATGTTAGAGGAGAAAGTTCTCGACGCCGATCTGCGCGCCGTGGCGAACAACAAGCTGTCATGGAAGGAGGTCAAGAAAACCAAGAATCCGCTGTGGGAGCAGGGCTATCGCTTCTTCTGCATGACCCCGAAGAGCCGCCACACCACGCACTCCTCCTGGGCCACCGTGGACTGGAACTGGATCTGGAGCACCAACTTCGGCGACCCGTATCGCATGGACAAACGCCAGCCCGGCGTGGGCGACTGGCAGGTCCAAATGAACCCGCAGGCCGCGAAGGATCTCGGCATCGACGACGGCGACTACATTTACATCGATGCCAATCCGGCGGATCGTCCCTATGCCGGGTGGAAACAGTCGGACCCGCGCTACAAAGCGTTCCGCCTTCTCACACGGGTGAAATACAACCCCGCTTACCCCTACAGCGTTGTCATGACCAAGCACAGCGCGTGGATCGCCACCGAGCGCACCGTCCTAGCGCACGAGACGCGATCCGACGGGCGCGCATTGGCCGCTGACACCGGTTACCAATCCAATTTTCGGTATGGCTCGCATCAGAGCGTTACGCGTGGCTGGGCGCCGCCGATGCACCAGACCGACAGCCTGTTCCATAAGAAGGTGGGGAGCATGGGGTTCGTTTTCGGCTTTGACGTCGATAACCACGCTGTGAATACCGTGCCCAAGGAAACGCTGGTGCGCATTCAGAAGGCCGAACCGGGCGGTCGGGACGGCAAGGGAGCATGGGAGCCGGTGGCGACGGGTTATACCCCCGGCCACGAAAGCGACGTCATGACTCGTTACCTCAGGGGTACGTTGACAAAGGTGCGAGGAAAATCATGACCGAACCGGCCGAGTTCGAAGATCCCATGGAGTTGGTGGGCGTGCCGGTTCCGGGAGGCGATTTGCGCGCCATGGCCGAATGCCTGATGGAGGAGTATCTGCTACTGGGTTGGGACGAGCGGCAACTGATGCTGTTATTCGCGCGCCCCTGTTTCCGCGCGACACACCGCATCTACCGGGAAAAGGGCGAGGCGTACGTGCGCTCGCTGATCCAGGACGTCCGCGACAAATGGACGCGCAATTCAAGCTGTGGGGAGCATTTCGATGCCTGACGTGTACAACTGGCAACTTGGCCGCGAGATGCATTACCCGCAGCGGGAAGCGCACCCGCGCTCGCAGTTTGCCTTCGTCTTCAATATCAACCGCTGCATCGCGTGTCAGACCTGCACCATGGCGTGCAAGTCCACCTGGACGTTCTCGAAGGGCCAGGAGTACATGTGGTGGAACAATGTGGAGACCAAGCCCTACGGCGGTTACCCGCAGTCATGGGACGTGAAGCTGCTGGCGATGCTCGATGAAGCGCAGCAGAAAGCCAAGCAAGAGGCGACCTGGAGTCCGGGGAAAGCCGGTGACGGCGGCACGCCATACGGGGTGTACGACGGCATGACCATTTTCGAAGCCGCGCGCCGGGCGGACAAGCGCGAGGAAGTCGCTGTGGGCTATGAGCCTACGGATGAGGAGTGGCGATCTCCCAACTTTTACGAGGACACAGCCACCGGTTCTCAGGACCAGCGTGCCAGCCACAATCTGGCGCCGGCCATGCTGCCCGAACATGCGACTTGGTTCTTTTACATGCAGCGCCTGTGCAACCACTGCACCTACCCGGCGTGCCTCGCTGCCTGCCCGCGCGGCGCGATTTACAAGCGGCCCGAAGACGGCATCGTGCTCATCGACCAGAGCCGCTGCCGGGGCTATCGCAAATGCGTGGCGCAGTGCCCGTACAAGAAGCCCATGTTCCGCTCCACTACCCGCGTCAGCGAAAAATGCATCGCCTGCTATCCGCGGATCGAGGGCAAAGACCCGCTCACGGAAGGCGCGCCCATGGAAACGCGCTGCATGACGGCCTGCGTCGGAAAGATCCGGCTCCAGGGCTTGGTCCGCATCGGCGAGGACGGAGGCTGGGCCGAAGACCGCACCAACCCGCTTTATTATCTGATCAAGGTGGAAAAGGTGGCGTTGCCGTTGTATCCGCAGTTCGGCACCGAGCCCAATGGCTACTACATTCCACCGCGCTGGGTGCCGCGGCCTTACTTGCGGCAGATGTTCGGACCCGGAGCCGACGAAGCCGTTGAAAAATACTCCCGCCCATCGCGGGAATTGCTGGCCGTGCTCCAGTTGTTCCGGGCGTCCCAGAAAATCGTTTTCAAGTACAAGATCGTCGAGGGCAAAAAGGTCTTCGACACCACGATCGGCGGCAAGAAGTGGGAGATGTACAACGACACGGTCATCGGCTATGACAAGAACGGCAAGGAAGTCGCCCGCGTCACGGTCGAAGAGCCGAAGTTCGAGCGCCCGGCGAAGCACTATAACTCCATCTAGCAGCCTGTCGGACCGGGCGCGCCGACATGCTGCTAAGCGGATTCGCGATGAATGCAATCGAGGTCATGGCCAAGTCGAAAGCCCGCAGCCAAGCGTATTCGTTCCTGGCGCTCGCATTTTCGTATCCGGACGATGCGCAGCCGGTCTCGCTCAAGGAGCAGTACGATCTGCTGCCGGGCAGTCTGGAAATGCTTGCCGACCCTCCCAGTAAGAAAGCAGTGGACGCGCTGCGGCCTGCTATTACAGCGTTGACCGCGGCTTCGCTCGGAGACGGCTACACGCGATGCTTCGGCCATGCCATGTCCAAGGATTGTCCGCCTTACGAGGCCGAGTACGGCCAGGCGCATATTTTCCAGAAAACGCACACCCTCGCCGATATCGCCGGTTTTTACCGGGCTTTCGGATTGGATCTGGCCGCCGATTCACACGAGCGCGTGGATCATATCAGCGTGGAACTCGAGTTCATGCACTTCCTGTGCCTGAAAGAGGTCTACGCCTTGGCGAATAAACATCCGGACGAACAACTCGCCCTGTGCCGTGAGGCGCAAAGCAAGTTCCTGCGAGACCATGTTTGCCGCTGGGCATTTGGATTCGCGCGCCGCCTGTGCGCCAAAGCGGGCGATACCCTGTATCAAGAACTGGGCCAACTGCTCGCTGTCTTCCTTGAGGCGGAGTTGCGGGCGCTGGGATTGAAACCTACCGAGGTCGCAGGCCCGGACATGGTCGAGGAGGGAACGCAAGCGTTACCTGAAGCGGGAACAGGCCAGCCGCCGAGTTGTGAAACATGCTATGGCCTTGGGAGAGCGCAATGAACGCGAACAAGCCCGAGAAACAGCGCCGCCTCCTGCTCGGGGTGCCCTTTGCCGCAATGGCAGGTTGGCTTTTCTTGCCGGCTCGCCGCGCCCACGCTCAGGAAAAAGCGACGCTCCTTGCGAAGCCGGTTGCACAAATCCCGATCGATCCGGAGGATGCCGCTTGGCAAAGCGCAGACATCCTGGAAGTCCCGCTCGCTGCCCAGGCGGTGGTCAAACCGCGGACATATGAGGTTGCCGTGAAGGCCATCGTGGTGCGCGCGCTCTACGACGACAACCGGCTTGCGCTCCGATTGGAGTGGCGCGACGCCGCGAGCGAGGCCATGACAGGTGGGGTGAGCGCGTTCCGGGATGCCATTGCCGTGGAATTTCCTTCGGATCCCAAGGCCGGGATCCCGTTCTTCGGCATGGGCGAGCCCAACCGCCCGGTCACGATTTATCAGTGGAAAGCGGATTGGCAGTCGGCGTTGAATAATGACGTCGACGAAAAATACCCGAACATGGCGGTTGACTGGTATCCCTTTTCGGGACGCGGTCCTGGTGAGATCGCCGAGGCGACAGACTACGGCAAAAAAGACGGCGACAAGGCATTCCTCACTTCCTGGGCAGCCGGCAATACCCTCGCAGATCCCGTGCTGCAGGCGCAACGAGCGGTGGAAAAGTTTTTGGCACGCGGGTTCGGCACGATTGCTCCAGTAGCCCAGGACAAACAGGACGGCGAAGCCAAAGCAGCGTGGAAGGACGGCGTGTGGAAAGCTGTCGTTACGATTCCGCGCTCCCAGGAACAATTCACCTTCGCACGCGGCCAGACGGTTCCCGTGGCATTTGCCGCATGGGACGGCGCGAAAGGCGAACGCGGCGGCGAGAAAGCCGTCTCGACGTGGTATTTTCTGAGCCTGGAGCAACCGGTCGGCGTTGTCACCTACGTTGCGCCGCTGGTGATGGTGGCCGGCGCCGCCGCAGTCGAACTTGCGGGGTTGCATGGCTTGCGCGCGCGTCGAACACCAAGCGGGTCGCGGCGATCGTCCAGTACCGCCGTGCGAGAATGGATCACGGATTTGCGCGCCAAGCTCACGCCGCGTGGCAAGAGCGGCGCTTGAATACCGGTAGCTTTGGCCTGCCGCGCCGATAGGTGAGACGCCCCCAGGATGATTTGCTCCGTCGCAGCCTCACCCCCGCTTCCCTACATCGTTTCCTGGAACTTGACGCGCCGGTGCAATCTCGCCTGCGCGCATTGTTATCTTGACGCCGTGTTGCGAAAAATGGAGGCGCGCGATGAGCTAGACACCGAGGAGGCCTTCGCTGTCATCCGCCAGCTCGCCAAGACGGCGCCCGGCGCAATGCTGGTGTTAACCGGAGGTGAACCGCTGCTTCGCCGCGATCTGGCGCGACTGGTGAAAGCGGCCGGCGACCGCGGCCTGATGCCGGTGATCGGCACCAACGGCACATTGCTTGATACGGCGCAAGCCGAATCTCTCAGGGAGGCCGGCGCAGCGGGCGTGGGGATCAGCCTGGATTCATCCAGGCCGCATTTCCACGATCGGCTGCGTGGGGTGCCGAGCGCATGGAACGGCGCACGCCGCGGTATCGCGGCGGCACGCAACGCGGGTCTTGCGGTCGTATTGCAGACCACGGTGTTTGAAGAAAACCGTCACGATCTGCCTGCTCTTGCAGATATCGCCGAACAGGTTGGCGCGATGGCGTTTAATGTGTTTTTTCTGGTGTGCACCGGTCGCGGCGTGACTCAGACCGACCTCACATCGGCGAGTTATGAAGAAACGCTGTGCGAGATCGTGCTGCTCCAAAACCAGCACCCCGGAATGAAGATCCGCGCCCGGTGCGCGCCGTACATGCGCCGAGTGCAGGGTTTGCACGCGGGCGAAAGCGGCCGTGGCTACGCCGACTGGTCCAGTGCATGCCTGGCGGGCCGGCACTATTTCCGCATCACGCCCCAAGGGTGCGTGACCCCCTGTCCTTATATTCCCGTGGTGATCGGTGATCTCAGGACCGAACCCTTGGAACAGATATGGAACGATAATCCTGTGCTGGTCAGCCTGCGTAATGAACTGCCGGGAGGGAAATGCGGCGCATGCGATTTCCGCTACAGCTGCGGCGGTTGCCGGGCGCGGGCACTGGCTCTGCACGGGGAACTGCTCGCTGAGGACTCGAAGTGCCTTTACGTCAAACCACAAGGGCGATTGCCGGAAGCAGCGCTTTCTGCGCCGCAGGGTTCCGACGTGGCTTGGGAGCCAGAAGCCGAGGAACGCCTGCAGCGCATCCCGGCATTCGTGCGGGGATATGTCAAGGTGCACGTGGAAAAACAGGCGTTGCAGCAGGGCATGAACACCATAACGGCCGAATTTCTGGCGTCGCGGCGTCCCCCTGCCCTCGCCGGACTCCCCCGGTAGCCGCGACCTTTCGGGATTTACTGTCGCTTCTTGGGGCAGCGATGTCGAGAAGGGAGAAATTTCGGCGGATCATCGAGCCGCCGCGGAGTATTTTTCAGCGTTGGGCACGCGCTCGACCATCTGTTCCTGCGTGCACATGAGTCGAGTCCGAACCGGTTCTAGTTCAAGAGAGAGAGGTGACATTATGAAAAAGTCTGGCCGGCACTTGCGAGTGGGCTTGGCCATAACGGGCCTGGCGGTGACGATGGCAGTGTTCCTTTTCCTTGCGGACTCCATGTTCGGGGTGGCGGCGCAAGAAAAAGCGAAGACGGAAGGCCGCGTGGTGTCCATACGGGATGGCAAGTTCGAGAGGTTCCGGCAAAATCTTTGGAATTCGCTGAGGGTTGGCCAGGAGATCTTTCGGGACGACAGGGTAAGAACGGACAAGACGGCGGTAGCGATGGTGACGCTTGCCGGCATTGGCCGCATCGTGATAGGGCCTTCTTCCGATATAGAACTGGGCAAGGACCCCAAAGACTTCACGATCAAGATGCAGCGGGGGTTCGCGTGGTTTGAGTCCAATCTGCCGAAAGGGAGCAAGGCATCCATAACGACCAGCCTTGCAACTGCCGGGATACGCGGCACCGGCTTCTCCGTGTGCTATGACGGCAAGAATTACTGTGCGTGCACATGCTTCGGGGAAGTCGAAGTCTCATTGGACGGTGGACGCGTAATCAAGGTGCCCAAGGGGGAGTACTTCGCCTTCACAGCGGGGTCGCCGATTCCCGGCAAGACGGAGTCAGCAGCATCTCTGCTGGAGAAAGCTGGTGCAGGCTTTGACTTTTGCTTTAACTGCCATGTTGTCGCCGGCAGCGGCAAATTAAGGCCGGACAGGAAGTGAAACATTCTGCGCTGATAGCCGTTCTCGCGTCCCTTGCCGCTTTTCTCGACGTGGGAGGGCACCTCGACTCGTTCGAAAGGCAAACCCTGGACGCGAGGTATCGTTTTTTTGCACTTCCTGCCCATCATACGCAGGACATCGTCATCCTCCACGTCTCCGAGGAGTCGATAAAACGCCTCGAGCCGTTCTACGGAAGATGGCCATGGCCCCGTGTCGTTCACGCCGAGGCCATCGAGTATCTCGAGTCCGACGGTGCGAGGTCAATCGGCTTTGATATTCTCTTTCCCGAAAAGTCCCTGCGGCAGGAGGTGGATTCGGCGATTATTCATCAGCTGAAAGCGCTGGCGAAGAACGCCGACCTCCCGGAGGTAAGGGCAGAGCTCCAGCACCGGCTGGACGCCCTCAATCCCGAGCTGAGCGATGCCTTGTTTGTCTCGCAGGCGGGGAAGTCCAGGAATGTTTTTCAGTCGTCGGTGTTCTATGTGGGGGAGAATGATCTGGCGCCGGAGCGAGGTCTTGCGGCTAATGAGAATGTGGCCTCGAGGATCAAGTCAGTTTTGGCGAATTCGGCTGTGCCCGTTCAACTGAAGCACCGCGAGGCGGTGTTTTTCAATGCCACGATCCCTTTCGATGAGCTGGCAAGAGCCTCGCGGGGTGTCGGCCACATCAATTACATTCCCGATAGTGACGGGGTGTGCAGGAGGTTTATGCCGCTTGCGTGGTTCGGGGCGCGGGATACCGCGTATCCTTCGCTCGCATTGATTGTCGCGGCGGCAGTGAAAGGAATCCCGCTGGATAAGATCAGAATGGAAAACGACCGCGTGGTTGTCGGAGACGCGGAAATCCCGCTCCTGCCTGATGGGAGCGCGATGATCAATTATCAGGGGGGGAAGATCACAAACGAGCACGATGGCAAGAGAAAGTTTGAATCGTTCTACAGCCAAATCCCGTACGAGTCCGTGCTCGCGTCGGCGGATCTCGTGCGGGCGGGAAAAGAGCCGGCGCTTCCGGCTGGAACCTTTAAGAACAGGATCGCCCTGATAACGGCGTCCGCCGCGGGGCTTTCAGATCTCCGGGCGACACCATTCAGTCCCGTGACGCCAGGAGTGGAAATACACGCCAACATCATAGACAACATCCTTTCGGCCAGGTTTCTTCGTCGGCTCGGCCTGTGGACCGAGAAGGCGTACATCCTCGTGCTTGCCTTGGTGGTGGGGGCGGCTACCGCATCAACAAGGCCGTATATCGGATTCGCGGTCGCTGCGGCGCTGTCGGCTGCTGTGACCGGAGCCCACTGGGGGCTATTCGCCTATGGATGGGTGCTTCCGATAGTCAACGTGTCTGTTGTGATGGCGGGTACTTATCTTGGAGTCGTGCTGTTGAAGTATGTGGCTGAGGAAAGAGAGAAAAAGCAAATAAGGTCTGCCTTCGGGCATTATCTGGCGCCGCAGGTTCTGGAGGAGGTGCTTAAAGCGCCCGAGACGATCGGCCTGGGTGGCGCGAGAAGACATATGACCGTTCTTTTTTCCGACATCGAGGGGTTCGCCTCGTTATCGGAAAAAATGGCGCCCGAGGATGTGAGCGCGATTCTGAACGAGTATCTGAATCAGATGATGAACTGTATCAAGGAGACCGGCGGCACGTTGGACAAGTTCATCGGCGACGCGATCATGGCGGAGTGGAATGCACCGGTAACGCAGGCGGATCACGCCGCCCGTGCGTGTGAGACCGCCCTGCTGATGATGGAAGAGATGACGAAGCTCGGAGAGAAGTGGCGCGGGGAGGGGAAGCCACTCTTGAATATCAGGATCGGCGTCAACACAGGCGAGATGGTCGTCGGCAATCTGGGGTCAAAAGAGATTTTTGATTACACGGTGATCGGCGACGAGGTCAACGTCGCCGCGAGGCTGGAACCGCTCAATAAGGATTTCAACACGAATATCGCGGTCTCCGAAAGCACCCGCGACGAGGCCGAATTGCATCGGCCGGGCAGGTTCGTTTTCCGCCGGCTGGCAAGGGTGGCATTGAAGGGGAAGACCGCGCCGCTGGATGTTTATGAATTGGTCAGATTGAAGGACGCTTTGGCGAGGGAGCGCATGGAGGCATTAGGTCTCTACGCGCAGGGGCTTGACCTGTTTCTCGAAGGGCGCTTCCCCGAAGCGAGGGAACTGTTCGAGCGGGCAGTCGAGAGGTACCCGGGCGACGGCCCGTCCCGAAACTATGCGGAGCTGTGCGCAGCTTACGAGGAGGCCCCGCCTCCGCCCGATTGGAACGGGGTATATGTTCAGAGATCGAAGTAACTGGTTTCGTATGCCGAAGAGTTGCGAAGATCTAACTAGCCGCGACATTTCAAATCGACATGCTGCCGTTTCCAACCCGCGCCGTCAGGCATGGATTTCTTGATGAGTATCAAGGCGCGCGCTACCGTAGACCCCTATGCTGGTCGCTGCCGGTGGCCCAACGGGTGACGTCCTCCACGCGCGGGCCCGGCCATCATGGCATGGCGTCACAAGAGGGTGCAGCGATGAGCGCAGGCGGTGCGGGCAAGCCGTTGGAAATCTTCGAAACGATCGACGCGCGAGGGTGGGAGCCGCCCCAACCGATGATGCGCGTGCTGGATACGCTCGAGCGCCTGCCGCGCGGCAAGAAGGTAATCATGCTGCTGCACTGCGAGCCGCGGCCGCTGTTCAGGGTCCTCAAGAACAACAGCTTCGACTATCGCTGCCGGTTCGTTCCCGACGGCCACTTCGAAATCACGATCTGGCACTACGCCGACACGCTGGCCACTTCCGCCGACCTCGACTGAAAGATCACGGCCACGAGCACGAGCAGCAGCAGGGCCGCTGTGGCGTTGTGCGCGAGAACGGCGAAGAGCGGCGGTTGCAGGTGGAGCGCCGTGATCCCGAGCGCGAGTTGTACGGCGATCGCCGCGATCAGCCTTCTTGACCAGACCGCCATCCGTTCCTTTCGCCGCAGCAGCACGATGGCGAGCCCGATCAGATAAACGGCAACACCCGCCGCGCCGAAACGGTGTGCCATGTGCAGCGCCTGGCGCCCTGGGTCCGGCGCGAGCGCCGTGGTGGAAGGCGGGCTTGCTTCGCGCCAGGGATCTAAGCCGGCAAGCGACCAGTCGCGCGGCCACCACGCTCCGTTGCAATCAGGAAACGTGGTGCAACTCGTGAGCGCGTAATGGGCGCTCACCAGCCCGCCCAGGCTGATCTGCGCCACCAGCAGCACGAGCCCTAAGCCAGCCGACATCGTGATCATGCGATCCGCCTTTGGAACCGTTGCGGTCATGGTGACCTGCAACCGCAACCAACACAGGAGCGCCAGCATCGTCATGCCGCCGAGGAGGTTGCCGAGAGTGACTGCCGGAAGATGGGTGCCGGTCGTCGCCCGCCCCAGTAACGCGAGCAATACCGTGAGCACGGCGAGCAGCGCGGCGACCAGTGCCTGTGCGGGCCATTGCCGGCCAAGGCTCCAGCAGACGACGGCGATCAGCACCACCAGAAAGCCTACGGCAGAAGCCGCGATGCGGTGCGTGCCGCGCACGAGGGATGCGAGCGGGTCAGCCGCGGCGGTCGCCGCGCCGTAGCACGCCGGCCAGTCGGCACAGCCGAGCCCGGCCTGCGTGAGCCTGAGATAAGCGCTCGCGATGATCACCACGAACACGAGTCCCATCGCGATCGCGCTGACGCGCGCGATGAGCCGCGCCGCGGCGTCGAGCCTAGTGTTGTGAATCATTATTTCGATGCAGAATCCCTGGAGCCCCTCGTGTCGAAAACGTGTAGGTCAGGTTGCTGCATTGACAGCTACCTGACGCCAAGTTGACGTCGGGGAACGCTGCGCGCACCCCGACCTACGTCCAAAATTCTGCGGTGAATTAGCGACTCAGGACACTAGCCAATGGTAGAACCACCACCGCCCATACCGTCGCGCGGCGCGGCAGGTCCGCGCCACATCGCCTGCACCACGATCACCAGAAACAGCAGTCCGCCCGCTACTGCGACCAGCCCACCCAGCCCCATTATGCCCATGGCCACGATTTCCTCCGTGCCTCTCAACACCTGCGCCGCCCCCGCCACCTTGCGCTGCACCCCGTAGCCGCCGGACCAGACCAGGCCGATGACGTGCAGCAACTGCCCGCTGCCATAGAGATAGGGCTGCAGCGTTGCGAGGCGCGGCGCCGGCTCGCGGTAACCCAAGCGCGGCAGCAGCAGGTAAACCGCGCCCATCAGCGCGAGGGTTACGCCGACGATGGAACCATGATAATGCGCCGGAATCTTGACGTTGCTGCCCTCGATCGTGAAGCCGATGATGCCGCCGATTCCGAACAGCGCCATCGAGCACACCAAGGCGGCGCGCAGCGGCCGCGCCGAGGCGCTGACCGCGTCGCCGCGCATGAGACCCCATATTACGGCGAGCCCGAGCGGCACGATGGCGAGCCCCCCGCCGAATTGCATCACCCAGGTGAAAAGCTTGCGATATTCGACCGACGTCACGCCCCACGCGAGATAGATGATCGGCGCCACGAATACGGACGCGAGCCCCACGCCGAACAGCAGGACGGTCACGCGCGGCGTGAGCGGCATGCGCGCGCCGCACGTGGTAGCGAGCCACAGCCAGGCCACCAGCATCAGCAGCGTGTAGGTGAACTGCACCACGTGCCCGGCGCCCCAGAACAGGATGTCGTAGTACCCCCGCGCCGGCAGACCATGGGGTACCGTCAGCCATGACCATACCAGTGCGATCACGGCCATCGCCGCCGCCACCGCTGCGGTGTTGAGCCCAAAACGCAACGCCCCCGCACCGTCGATGCGCACCCCGACCCGCGGCGCCGCGGCGAGGCTCCTCAGCACGAGCAGCACGAAACCAGCCAGGAATACGACAAGTCCTGCCAGAAACAACGCGTCATCGAGCACCGGCACGTAGTTGCTCATGATCGCCGCGCCGCGGCCTGAAAACGGGGCGACGCAGATGATCGCAGTCCCGGCCGCCGCCAGCCCGAGGGCCGTCCATCCGACGGCGACGAAACGGCCGCTGCTGTTGATGCTCCAGAACACGCCGCCGAGCGCAAGAAACCACACCAGCACCGACAAATCGACGTGCACCACCAGCGCGACGTGGAAGAAATCGACCAGCGGAAAAACGTGCTGGAAATACGGCGTGCGGGAAGCGACCAGCAGGATCGAAAAAATTCCGGAGCCGATGAGCGAAGCGAGTCCCAGCATCAACCAGCCGGCGGCGAGCGCGGCGCGGCTGTCGGCGGGAACCGCCAGTTCGTATCGTGTTTCCGGCATGCGGCGCTTATTCTACCGTCAGCCACGCGTGCCGTCGCGCCGCAGGCGCAGCCGCTGCGGCGGAATCGCGACGCGGGCCGGCAGCGTCGCTAGCGCTGCGCGGAACTGCGCGAGCGCGTGCGCCAGCGCCGTTTCCTCGCCCGCCCCGAACCCTGCCACCCGCAAACGCTCGTGGGGAACGTTAGGACGCAGGTGCGGCTCACGCCGGCGATTGAGCCGCTGCTCGGTCCACACGTTGCCGTAGCGATACGCGCAGTCGGCCTCGCGGCAACCGGTGACGAGAACGCCGTCGGCGCCGCTGCGCAGCGCGTATTCGATGAACGACGGCGGCAGCATGCCGATGCACAGAAGGCTTAAAACGGTCACACCCGGTCCCGTCACGCTGCGCGTATCGGCGGCGCAGTCGCAGCCGAACACGATGACCCGCGGCGCGGCGTCGCGCCGCGCGAGCGCACGCTCGAGATCGGCGCGCAGCGCGTTGACCGGCAACTGCGGCATGTCGATGCCGGTCACCAGTTGCTCGTTGCAGCGGAACGGCGTCGAGGACGGGCACGCGCCGGCGCAGATGCCGCAGCTCGCGCACAAGCCGGCAATCACCACCGCGTGTTGCTGGCCCGGCCTTGCGCCGGCGCGCGGCTGCATCACCACCGCCGCATACGGGCAATCGGCGAAACAGCGGCCGCAGCCGTTGCAGTTCGCAAGATCGACTCGGGCCACGGGCGTCGGCGCGGAACGCGTGAGCCAGGGCAACAGCGCAAGCGCGAGTGTCACGCCGCCGGCCAGCGCCCACAGCGCGCCCGCCGAAACCCGGTCGAGCATCGGGTAAAACAGCAGATAGAACCAGTCGAGCTCAAGCGGCGCGGGCGCCTGCGCCAGATCGGCGGGCGGGTGGCTCACCGCGGGCTTGGCCAGCGAGAGCACGAGCAACGCGGCAAACGTGCCCCAGGCGAGCGCGCGCGAAGGCACGGTGTCGGCGTGATCGACACGCTGCACGTGCACGAACATGCCGAGCAGCAGCGCGAGCGGGATGCCGATGTGGAGGAAAATCAGCAGCGTGAACACGCGGTCGCTCAGCGCCGCAGCGGTGAGAAAATTGCGTGTCAGCAGCTCGGCGAACAACGGCAACCAGTCGAGCCACTCGGTGGTGGCGATCGCCACGTACTGCGCCAGCCGGTCCCACACCAGCCAATAGCCGCCGATCCCCGAAGCGTACATGAGCCACAGCAGCGGCACGCCCGTAAGCCACGAGAACCAGCGGAAGCCGGCGTAACGGCCGTGGACGAATTCCTTGGCGAGGTGCAGCACGACGACGACGACCAGGGCATCCGAAGCGTAGCGGTGCAGGCTGCGCATCACGCCGCCGGCATACCATTGGCCGCGCGTCAGATACTCGACCGACTCGTAGGCGCCCCTCACCGAGGTGTCGAAAAACACGTAGAGATAGATACCGGTGGCGGCGGCGATCCAGAACAGGAAAAACCCGAGCGCCCCCAGATGCCGCCACGGATTGGCTGCGGCGCCGAAGGCGCGGTCGAAACCGGCTTCGATGCGGTGCAGCGCGTGCAACGTTGCCGCTCGCAGTCTCCCCGCAACCAGTCCACCGCCGGCCTCAGCGCGCATCAGCGTGGCGTCCCCGCGCACTGCGGCTGCGGATTTCACAGCGTCAAGACGAAGCCGCCCTGCGCGGCAACGAAATCGATCACCAGCACACGCCCGGGCTTGAGTTCAAGTGTCGCCTCGCGCACATGATTGAAATCGCCCGCGACGCGATCCTTGAGCCGGGCGACGACGCGATGCGTGCCGGCGGCGATCGGAAAGCGCTGATAAACGGTCGCTGCGCCATCCCTGGTGAACCCGGAGGGCGGCACCAGCGCCTGGTAAATCAGCTTGCCGTCGATTTCCAGCTCGATGGCCACGGGTGAGCGTTCGCGCGGACAGTCCAGCGGCGCGCGCATGTTGGGCGGCAGCTTGGCCAGTTCCTGCGGCGTGCGCTGGCGGCACTCACCGATGCGCTGCGCGGCGTGGCTGAACGAGAGCCGGATCAGGGCCTGGTCGGCGCCGAGATGGCGATAGTGAGGCGAGGTCGAAAAATACCCGACCAGCACCATGAACGGCACGTAAAGCAGCGCCTGTGCAATAAACCGTAACGCCGTACTCACGGTGCGCCTCCCAGCCGCACCATGTCAGCTTGCGGCGCCGCGGTCTTGAGGTGCGGCACGAGCTTGAACGCATCTGAAAAGCAGTCATCCTGCGTAAGACCGTGGGCCATGAACGCCGGGTGCGCCGCCGCGACCATCGCCGCCGAGCCGCACGCGTAGATCTGGTACTGGCGCAGGTCGGGAAAGTCCTGCAGGATCGCCTCGTGCACCAGCCCGGTGCGGCCGGTCCAGTTATCTTCGCGTTTCGGCTCGGACAGGACCGGCACGAACTTGAAGTTGTCGTGCTCCTGCTCCCAGCGCCGCGGCAACGCGCCGAGATACAGGTCCTTGAGCGTTCGGACGCCCCAGTAGAGGACCATCTTGCGCTTCATGCCGGTGCGGAACGCGTATTCCACCATGCTTTTCACAGGCGCAAATCCGGTCGCGCCGGCGACAAAGATGATCGGCTTCCTGCTGTCCTCGCGCAGGAAAAACGAGCCGAGCGGACCCTCGAAGCGCACGACATCGCCCTCCTTCATCGCGGTAAACACGTGGGTGGTGAAGCGCCCGCCGTGGATCCAGCGCATCTGCAGCTCGATCAGTTCGGCTTCCTGCGGCGCGGTGGCGAACGAGAAGCTGCGCCGCTCGCCGTCCGCGAGAACGATGTTGATGTACTGGCCGGCGTAGAAGCGGAGCGCGCCGGCGTCCTCGAGCTTGAGGAACACCTGCATCACGTCCTCCGAGAGCCGCGCCATCCGGTGCACGCGCGCCGTGTAGGTCCGGACGGGAATGCCGCCCGGGGTGCTCACCGGCACATATTCGATCTCGACATCCGACAGCGGCGTGGCGCAGCAGAAGAGAGCCTTGCCCTCGCGCTTCTCGGCATCGGTCAGCACGCTCGGCTGGTAGGCGCCATAATCGACCGCGCCATACAGGATGTGGCCTTTACACACGCCGCAGCCACCGTTGCGACACTCGAACGGCAGCGCAAGGCCCTCGCGCAGCCCCGCATCGAGGATGGTCTCGCCTTCCCTCACCGGCGCGATGCGGTTGTCCGGATGCGCCAGGACGTGAAACACCCTGCCCTTGCGCGCGAGCCTGGGCGGCAGCCACGGCAGCAGGAAAAGCAGCGCGGTAGCGCCCCCCACCAGCAGCCACGCCTCGCCCGGCGACCAGCGGTAGATCAGCGCGTAGACCGGGAGATAGAACCAGTCGAACTCAATCGTCGTCACCGCCGCGGCGAGATCCGCCTGTTCCTGGCTGAGAGCGGGCTTGAGCAATGACAGCACGGTGAGCGCCGCGATCACGGTCGCCATGATCGGCCGCGGCGGGTTGGTCCTGGCGCTCGGCACCCGCTGCGTGTGCACCCACAGCAGGGCGAGCGTAGCGAGCGGAATGCCGATGTGGATAAAGGAAAGCAGCGAGAACAGCCGGTCGTTGACGCTGCCGGCGTAGATGAAATTGCGGATCAGCGCGCCCTTGAACATCGGCAGCCAGTCGAACCACTCGGCGGTGGCGATCACCACGAATTGCGCCAGACGGTCCCACGGCAGCATGTAGCCATTGATGCCGGCGGCGTAGACCAGCCACAGCAACACCACGCCGGTCACCCACGAAAACCAGCGGAAGCTGCGGTAGCGATCGAAGGTGAAGTGGCGCACCAGGTGCAACAGCATGGTAAGCACCATCGCGTCCGATGCGTAGCGGTGAAGGCTGCGCATCACTCCGCCCAGGTACCACTGTTGGAGGGTCAGGTGCTCGACGGAGGCGTAGGCCTCATTGACGCCGGTCTCGAAAAACGCGTAGAGGTAAAGGCCGCTTGCGACCACCACCCAGAACATCAGGTAGGAAATCGCTCCCACATAATAAAGCGGATTGAGGCGGTCGCCGAAAGCGAGGTTGAACAGGCTCTCGACACGCAGAAAAATCCATTGTCCGGCAAGCTGTATGCGTCTCAGCACTGAGAACTACCTCTTGATCCTTGCATAATCGACTAACAAATGAATGTCGTCCTCGCGAAGCCTGCCCTCGAATGCTTTGATCGGGGGGCGGGGACCCATACTGAGCTACCACGAAGCGCGATGCATGGTATGGATTCCCGTTTCCACGGGAATGACATCGACCTATTACGACTGTTAGCCAATTATGCAAAGCTCGATAATACGGCGCGCCCGGCATCGGCATCGCAAACCGCACGCCGACCTCGCGCGCAGGCACGGCGGCGGCCGCGCACCATCAAATATGCTGCGCCTAATTAAATTAGTTTAGCGCCGAAGCGCTGAAACGGGATTGATGTGAATCAAGGGCGGGAACGGTCAGCGGCCGTGCGGCCTGCGCCACCACTCCCTCAGCAGAAATAACAGCGTGCCGCCGATCACCGTGAGTCCCGCGAAGATCTCGATAAACAAGGCGTAATTCAGCCGGTATTTACCCGACGCAGGGTCGTAAACCGTGCACAGCACGCGAATCTTGTCGAGCAACTGCACAACGCTCAATTCCCGCGGCGAGGAGCCCGTCACAAGCTCCCGCAGCGGCTCGACGAGCAGCGGCAACTCGAAGCGGTCACCGTAAACCTGGCGATACACCCTGCCCGCCGCATCGACCACGGTGACCTGCGCGATGTGGTCAAAACCGCCGGTCGTCGCGGCATAACTGAAGCCGAAATCGCGGGCCAGTTGCGCGACCGTTTCGGCGTGCGCGCCCGCAAACTCCCAGTTCGGCGCCCGAACGCCCTGGCGACGCGCGAAGTCCGCCATCGCCAGCGGCGAATCATGGGGCGCGTTGAAGCCGATGGTCAGCGTCGCGAAGCTGTCCGCGCCCAGCGTGCGCTGCGCCTGGCTGACCGCCTGTGACAGGAATTGGACGGAGGTCGGACACACGTGGCTGCAGCCGGTGTAAATGAAATTGACCAGCAGCGGCTTGCCGCGATATTGAGCGAGACGGATGCGCCGTCCGGCGCGGTCCGTCACTTCGTAATCGCCGACCGGTTTGCCGATCACGCCCTGGCTCAACCTGACCGCGGCGTCCTGGTCCAATGCGACTGGGCCCACCGCAGCCCCCATCGCCACGTTCTGCGCCGGCGGGGAGACTTGATGCCCCACAGCCGATGCCCCCGCCCCGTCGCTCGCGCCGAGGCCGGCCGGCAATCCGAGCACCACGGCCGCCAACCCGGGTTGGAAAATCGTGCGCCACAGCATGTCGCTCAGCGCTCCCTCACGCCAGCAACGCGCGATCGACGATCGAGGCAGTCAGCAGCAGCGCGAGCTGGAGCAGCGAGGCGTGGAAGCAGCGCATCGCCGTGGCGCGTGAAGGCACGCGCACCATCTCGACGTTGCGCGCGATGAACAGCGTGCCGCCGGCAATGGCTCCGGCAAGATAAATCCAGCCCATGCCGAAAAACGCCGGAAGCGCGGACACCGCCACCAGCGCGACGGTGTTGGCGAGGATGACGCGGGCCGTGCGCGCGTTGCCGATCAGCACCGGCAGCATCGGCACGCCGGCGGCGGCATAGTCCTCGCGGTACGCCATCGCGAGGCACCAGAAATGGGACGGCGTCCACAGAAATAACACCACGGCGAGCACGATCGCCACCACGCCGAGATCCGGTGTGACCGCTGCCGCGCCGGCCAGCACTGCGAAGCTTCCGGCCAGGCCGCCAATCACGATGTTGAACCAAGTGCGGCGTTTCAGCCACACGGTATAGACGATCGCGTAAAAGAACGCGCCGAGAAATACGAAGAGCGCCGCGAGCGAATTGAGCGCCAGCGCGGCCGACGCAACCGATCCCGCGAGCATGAGGGCAATCAGCCACAACCATCCGGCATTGGGCGCCAGCGCGCCGGTCACGAACGGCCGCCCGCGGGTACGCGCCATGCGCCGGTCGAGGTCCACTTCGTAATACTGGTTGAAGGCACCCGCGGCGGCGGAAGCGATCAGGACCGCGAATCCCAGCGCCGCGATCTCTGCCGCCCCGAGCGCGCGCCCCGGCGTTACCGCGATACCGGCGAGCGCGGTAAAGGCGATCGCGACGCCGATCCTGAGCTTGAACAGATTCAGCCCTTGCCTGATTGCCGCACCCACGCCGCCCTCGCTCACCACGGTTGACTGCACCGTACTCACGGTCGCCCGTCACGCACTGTCATCATTTGAGCGGCCACACTTGCGACAGGTATTTCCAGTTCACAAAGTAATACAGCACGAATGAGACCAGCAGCACCATCGCCAGCGCGAATGTCCCCGGCGCGACCATACCGCCCACGCCCACGTTGCCGTGGCCGGTAATCGCCGCCGCGACGGGTTGCGCGGGCACCGGCGCAGCACGCCCCTCGGCGACGCGCACCGGCTGGTAGCCCGGGGTCTCGATGCGCTTACCGAAAAACACCGATCCCACCGTAATCAGCAGATAGGCGGCGCCGCCGGCCACCGCCACCAGTCCGCTGATCGCGAACAGCCCGATCATCAGATAGGCGGTGCCCGGCCATTCGTGCGGCATCAGGTTTCCCGCCATCGTGATGTCCCAGTGACGGCGCGGCACGCCCAGGGTGCCCGCGCCCATCATGAACAGCGCGAACGCGCTCATGCCGATGCCGAAAAGATACGGCTGCCACTGGGCCAGTTTGGGAAACATCACCTCGCGCCGGAACAGCACCGGGATCAGGAAGTAGGTGAGCGCCATGAACGCGAGTGTGGTGCCGATCACCACCGTGGCATGGAAATGCCCGGGAACGTAAAGCGTGTTATGCATGATGATATTCAACTGCTCGGTGCCGAGCACCACGCCGGAAATGCCGCCGAGGAAACCGAAGCCGATGAGCGACATGAACATGCCGGAAAAAACCGGATTGCCCCATGGGGCCTTCCTCAGCCACTCGAACAAGCCCTTGGTGAATCCTTTTGCGCGCTGCGCCACTTCGATCGAGCCGGGCACCGTGAGCCCATGCACCATGCTCGCCAGCACCGCCAGGTACATCGCGTAGCTGGTGTTGAAGATCTTCCAGTTCGAGCTTACGCCCGGATCGACCAGGATGTGATGCGCCGAGGCGAGCTGCAGGAACAGGATGTAGAGGAAAAACGCGCCACGGCTCACCTTCTCCGAAAGCGGCTTCGCGCCGAACACGATCGCCGCGATCGCGTACCACACCGCCACGTGCGCCGAGACGTTCACCTGTTGCGACGAATGCCCGAAGGCCCACCACACGGTGCGGTACATCAGCGAGTCGATGTGCGCTATCAGGCCCACCGACCACAGGAAGGTCGGGATGAGGATGATGGCGCCCGCGGCGATGGTGAAGACCGCGATGATGCAGGCGGTAAGCGCGCCGAACGTCACCAGCGGTATCGAGCCGTTGTAAGTGCCCTCCGCCTTGCCCACCACCAGTGTGCCGAGGAACACGAAGCAACCGATCAGCGCACCCACCGCGAACAGGATCAGGCCGAGGTAGAACGCCGGGTGCGCGCCCATCGGCACGTACGAGGTGAACATCACGCTCGAATCGCCCTTGAACACCGCAAAATTGTTCATCAGCGCGCCGAGGATCATCAGCCAGAACCCGAGCCACGCCATCTTCGGCGTCGCCAGCCGGCAGCGGAGCAACGTCGAGGAACAAAAATACAGGACCGCGATCTCGAAGAAAATGATCCAGAAGATCAGCATGTCGATGCCGTGCCCGGTGAGCACGAGGTAGAACCAGTCGGCGGGCAGCAGGTGCACCGCCGGCCAGCGCGTGAGCAACACCAGCAGCGCGAGCACGCCGCCCACCAGCAGCGATACCACCGCCGCAACGGCGTTGGCCTTCATCAGGGCTTCGGCCGGCTCGTGGAACTTCAGGCCGGTCGCCGGGCAAGTGCGGAACATCCGATTGAGTGCCATCGCCGCTCCCCTCCTTATTTGTTCACCACGTAGAGCTTGCTGCTCATCGTGTGATGATTGACCCCGCAGTACTCGTTGCAGATGATGGAATAGGTGCCGGCCTGGGTCGGGGTGACGGTGATCACATGGTCGTAGCCGGGATGCACCTGGATGTTGATATTCTCGGGCTGCAGGGAAAACCCGTGCAGCCAGTCCATCGACATCAGGTGCAGGCGGTAGCTCTTGCCCGATTCCAGTTCGAGCAGCGGCCACCAATTCCACAGGCGCGCGATGAGATACACATCCGACCCTGCCGGCGGATGCACCACCGGGATCTGCTGCTCGGTTTCCTTGCGCACCGTATACTTGTCGACCATGTCCTGCGTCTTCCTGGTATAGGCCTCGGGCGTCGTCCGATACGCCTCGTTCGCGAGATTCTGTTTCCCGAAGACATGCCAATAAGGCATCATGAAAAACATGATCAGGCACCAGATCAGAGACAGAACGATCCAGGTGCCTTCAAGACGATCGAGAGGCTGCTTCCACCATACTGTGGCGGGCGGCGGCTGAATGGCGCTCATCGCGTGTCCTCCGTAGGTTGCGGAAAAATTGGCAGGACCATTTCACTTCCCCACCGGAATGGAGACGATTTCCATCACGCCCCAGACGATGTACAGCACCGTCGGCATCGCGATGCCCAGGAACAGCAGCAAGAAAGGGTTGTCCAGAACTTGCTGCATGATCGGGATGCCCTCTTCCAGATCGTCGGGGGCTTGCGCCGGAGCGGGATTGCGCGTGATATCTGCCATGATGTCTCCTGTTGAGATCTGCGTTATTGCCGCGGTTTCAGGTTTTTTTGCAGCCGCGACCCGGCTGGAAATCTAATGCATGCGCAACGCAACAAAACATGATTCAAATCAAGCTTTCAACAGAATCGAAGGGGCCTATGACGAATACCCCTGGCGGTCATGAAAAGCTTGATTTAAATCAAATTTAGTGGACGGCGCCGGACATCATTGCCGCGCGCCGAAATACAATGTCGGGAAGTTCCAGGACCGACAACGCGGATAGCAGCGAAATGATCCAGACGGATTCAGACCACCGGATTCACCAGCCGCCCTCAAGCGTCGCCATGTGGCTAATGGCGTGCTGCGCGGTGGTCTTCGCCATCGTCGTCGTGGGCGGCATCACGCGCCTGACCCATTCGGGGCTCTCCATAGTCGAATGGCAACCGATCGTCGGGACCGTGCCGCCTCTCACGGATGAGGCATGGGCGGATGCGTTCAGCCAATACCAGCAGACGCCCGAGTACCGGCAGGTTAATGCCGGCATGAGCCTGCCCGAATTCAAGAAGATCTTCTGGTGGGAGTACGTGCACCGGCTGCTGGGGCGCTCGGCGGGCCTCATTTTTCTGCTGCCGTTCCTTTATTTCCTCGCGCGCAGGATGATCGATCGGCCGCTGATCGCGAAGTTCCTCGGCATCTTCCTGCTGGGCGGCCTGCAAGGGGCGTTGGGCTGGTACATGGTCAAGAGCGGGTTGGTGGACGAACCGCGGGTCAGCCCGTTCCGGCTGACGGCGCATCTCGGCCTGGCGTTCCTCATCTACGCGGCGATGCTGTGGACCGCGCTGGAGGTGCTGGTACCCCGCGCGCGCGCCGTCACGGACTCCGTGTTGCCCGGCGTTCAGCGCGGGTCCGCGCTCGTGCTCGGCGCGATCCTCGTGGCGACACTGTCGGGCGCCATGGTCGCCGGCACCCGCGCCGGACTGGCCTACAACACCTTTCCGCTGATGAACGGGCACTGGATGCCGCCGGAAATCCTCATGCTCGATCCGTGGTGGGACAATTTCTTCCATAACCTCGCGACCGTGCAATTCGACCACCGTGTCATGGCGCTGCTGCTGACAGTCCTGATCCCCTGGTTCTGCTGGCGTTGCTGGCAGGACGCACCAACGCGCCGCGTCGGCCGTCTCTGCGCCCTGCTGCTCGCAGTGCTCGTACTGCAGATTGCGCTCGGCATCGGAACCTTGCTGCTGGCGGTCCCGGTCGCTCTCGCCGTGTCCCACCAGGCCGGCGCGCTCCTGTTGTTCACTGCCGCACTGCTTTTGGCTCACGAGCTGCAATACCCGTGGGATAGTGCCGATACGCGTGCGGCGCAGGCGCTCTCGGAACCGGCTGGTTCCGGCTCGCCCAGCGGTCTCACTGCGATTCCATGACAACGCCCACGATGTCTCTGGCCGAATTACCGAGGTGGACGCTCAAAGGCCGCTCGCTGCTGCCCATCGTGCAGGGCGGCATGGGGGTCGGCATCTCCGCACACCGGCTGGCCGGAAACGTCGCGCGGCTGGGCGCCGTGGGCACGATCGCCAGCATCGATCTGCGTCACCATCACCCCGACCTCGTGGAACGCTCCGAGGGATGCCACGACCAGGAGCAACTGGATCAGCTCAATCTGGTGGCGCTGAACCGCGAAATCAGCATGGCGCTTGACACTGCGGCAGGCCGCGGCGCCGTTGCGGTCAATATCATGAAGGCAGTTACCGCATACGCCGGTTACGTGCGCCAGACCTGCGAAAGCGGCGCGCACGCGATCGTGATGGGCGCAGGCCTGCCGCTCGATCTTCCGGAACTGACCAAGGATTTCCCCCGTGTGGCGCTGATCCCGATCCTGTCGGACGTGCGCGGCGTCAATATCGTGCTCAAAAAATGGCTGCGCAAGAACCGCCTCCCGGACGCCATCGTGATCGAGCATCCACGCTACGCCGGCGGGCATCTCGGCGCGACGCGCCCCGAGGAAATCGCCGACCCGCGGTATGATTTCGAGCCGGTGCTGCACGGCATCTTTGCGCTGCTGCGCGAGCTTGGGATCGAACGCGAGCGCATGCCGCTTATTCCGGCCGGCGGCATCAACAGCTATGAGAAAGTGCGCGCGCTGCTTGATCTGGGCGCGGCCGCGGTGCAGATCGGCACGCCGTTCGCCGTGACCGAGGAAGGCGATGCGCATCCCAACTTCAAGCAGGTGCTGGCGGAAGCGAAACCGGAGGAGATCGTCACCTTCATGAGCGTTGCCGGGCTGCCGGCGCGCGCGGTGCTGACGCCGTGGCTCAGAAACTATCTGCACCGGGAGAAGGCGCTGCAGTCGCATGCCAAAGCCGACCCGCGGCGCTGCGTGCCGGGACTCCAATGCCTCACGGTGTGCGGTTTGCGCGACGGGATCGCCAGCATCGGCCAGTTCTGCATCGACACGCGGCTCGCCTTCGCGCTCAACGGCGACATCAAGAAGGGACTGTTTTTTCGCGGTTCGGAAGGCCTGCCGTTCGGAGCGGCGATCCGGCCGGTGGCGGAACTGCTGGAGTATTTCCTGACGGGAAGGATGCCGGCGGCCTTCGGCTGACGATTTTGGCGCGCGTCTTGCGGGGATGAGATTTCTCCCTCCGATCATCCTTGCAATTTGCGCCACCCTGCTCAAACCCCGGGTTGAGTAGGGGACTTTATGACGCAAGTCCGGGCAGCGGATTTCGCGCAAGCGCGACTGCGATGATGTAGAGGAATACCGCCTGCGCCGCGACCCAGGCGGCGATTCGCGTTCGCCTGGTCTTGCCGTGCCTCAATGCCACCATGCCGAGGCCGATGTAGACAAGGAGCGCGGCGAGTTTCGCTGTGAGCCAGGCATGGGTGCCCGGATATTGGTGGATCAGCATCGTCATCCAGATCGCGGCTGCAAGCAGCAGTGTGTCGTTGACGTGCGGTACGATGCGCGCCCAGCGTTCACTGAGGCGCGGGGAGCCGTTGATCATCCAGATGCCGCGCACCACGAACAGCGTATAGCTCACGGCCGCCGTGGTGAGGTGGATCATCTTCAGCACGGTGAAATCCATCGCTTACCAATCAAGAAGTTTACGGCGCATCTGGCCAATCTTACGACAGGTCTATCCAACAATCGATCCCGACCCCGAATGTTCGCCAGCGTCGCGCGCCGCTGCAACGCGCCGTCCGGCCGCCCAGGCGGGGTCGGCCCACGCGCTCCCTAATGCTGCAAGGCAAGCCGTTCGGCTGAGGAAAAGTTACACTATTTATTCCGGGCACTCAGGGGGCAACCCGTTCATGCCGGGTGTTATAATTTCTGGTCTCCTTTTGGGGTTAAACCATGGGCGGAGCATCCGAACATCGCTATCTGAAGACTCTCGACTCCGATCTGGTCAAGGCGGTAGCCCGCGCTGCGCGCCGCGCAAAGAAATCGCCGGCAGAACTGGTGCGCGAGCTGATCCTTGACGGGTTGCAGGAAGCGGACGATTACCGCGCCGTGCTTGCCTTTCGCAAAAAGCGTGGTCGCACCTACAGCCACGCTGAAGTAAAGAAACGCCTTGGCTTGGCGGGTTGAATACAGCGCGGCAGCTCTCAAGACGCTGCGGCGGCTCGACCCCCCAATTCAACGCCGCATCACGTCTTTCATCGAAACGCGCGTGGTGGACGACCCCCGTCACGTCGGCAAGGCGATGCGGGGCGATCAGCGTGCATGGCGTTATCGCGTTGGCAACTTCCGCCTCATTTGTGACATTCACGATGCGTCGCGCACCGTGTTTGTCGTGCGCATCGGGGACCGCAAGGAAGTCTACCGCTAGTCACGTGTCAGCCGCGCACCGCAGCCAATTTCGTAGCAGCGGAGGAATAAATATCAGTGTAACTTTTCCTTGAATGAACTCGGTGAGATTCGAGACACGGTCAACCGCGGCTGGCCTTTGGGCAGCGAGCGGTTCAAGGACGAAATCGAGCGCGCACTGTGCCGACCTCGCTTGGGCCGGCGTGCAACGTCGTCATACCGCTTCCTCAGCGTGACGTGCGGATGGTGGGGAGCGGAGCCCGGAGTCGCCCAATCTTTTCAGGCGCCGATTTTGTGAATAGAATCGCCGTATGCCCCGATGCCATCAAAACGATAGCCTATAAAAATGGCCCGCGATCCTGTCACCGTCTTCTCGCCCGGTCAAAAAGCCCAGAAAACCGCACGCTGGGCCAGAATCATGACCAAGTGGCTCATTACTTATTCGCGCAGAAACGGTGCCAAATGGCGATTTGTAGAGTTCGGAGGGATCACCGGCGCAGAGTCCTATGGCATTGTTGATATTCTTGCCATTCGCAAAGATCACAAACCAAAGAAGGAAGGAATCAAAAGAGGGGACTTGTTCGATCTTGTGCTTATCCAGACGAAAGGCGGCAATGCAAGATTTCCCTCCGACTCAGATATTGCCCGACTGATTAAAGCAGCAGATCATCACAGAGCAAAAGCAGTTGTCTTAGCTGAATGGAAATTGGGAACGAAACCGAATCTGTATCAATTGGTTGATCGAACATGGCAGTTGACCAATCCCGTGGATATTTTCGGATGAAAACGCCTACCTTCTATAGAAAGTATAGCTCTGACCCTGACGGCTCGCTCTGCTTGTTAATCGAGCCTGGCCCAGAGGTCCGGTGCAAAATGTTCGGAGGAGTAAATGTATACCCAAAATAGAGCGAGAAACGTGAAAGTCGTAGTGTCCGAGCTTTTTCTACAGACTCGTTATACCGCATGAAAGCAATCTGTCGAAATTGCCAATTCCTGGCTAAGGAGTACCGAGAAGAAAACACGGGGCGGCCCTTGTCCTTTTCCCTAGATGAATCCGAAAGAAAACTTGTGCAATCGGATTCGGCGCATGCTGTCAAGAACTTCTACTCTCTCAAGTGCCAGCTCGGCGTCTGGGATGAGGGGGTGAGCCAACCTCCGGGTGGCCGGGACGTTACGGTTAATATGACGCCAAGGAAAAACAGCTGTTTCTTTTTCCCGTACCACTCAGCCATGCTCTTTGATGCCGCAAGAGAGCTGCAAAAGCGTGAGGATGAGAATCGGCAGCTCAAGAGATCAAATATGTACACTCGTATAGGTCTTTGGATCGCTGCCGGCGCCTTGGCTGTCAATGCGGTCATCGCTTATTTCAAGGCGTGAGGGTGCGGTATAGCCCATCAGTCGAAACGGCCGGCTCGCCCTCCGCTCCGCTCCGGCGGAAGCCGCCGCTCACTTCCAGCGTTGGGCATGCAAGACAAAACACAGATCCGTCGGCGGCTGTATACAGAGCCCACTGCTTCGTTACGCTGCGACAGATGGGTCATGCAATTACAGCGAGTCCATCCTTTCGTCTGCGCACGCGGCCCACGGCCACCAGCGTGTCGATGATCTGCGGCAGGCGCTTCTTCCACTGTCCGCGACCGGTGAAGCACGCCGCGATGGCGTCGTCGGCCAGCGGTGCGCGTGCTGCAGTTAGTACTTCGGCTACCGCTCTGACTTGCGCGGGCAGCGTAGCCGGCCATGGCCGGCGCACGCCGGGCTTGGCGGCAACCGCGACTTCTTCACCGGTGTCGATCTCAAGCTGCTCAGCCGGCTGCGTTTGCGGCTGGCCCGATGCCGGAATCTGGAACTCGGGCCGCAGCCAACGGATCACGCCGCGTTGTTCTTCTGCCGCGCGCTCCGCGTTGAGCGCGACCAGCCGTTCAAGCAGGGCATCATCTATGGCGCGTTTCGCGTCCTCACGCGAGGCGTGATCCACGGAAGTCGGCAATTGACCTCCTCCTCTGCTTGCGGGGGAGGCCCGCAATTCGCCCCCTCCCCCCGTTGCGGGGGAGGGCTGGGGTGGGGGGACGGATGATGGAGGCGCATTCCCGTTCACCACTTCCAGCAACGGCGCGAGATCGCTCCAGCCATAAGCATCGAGCACCGCGTGGTCGAGTTCGTCGTGCAGCGTCTTGAGCACGGCCACCAGCCCATGCTCGTGGATCACTTTTTCTTTCGCGTTGAGCGCTTCGCCGGTTTTGAGCTTTTCGAGCACGTTGTACATGCTCGTCAGCGTGAGATCGGCGTGCTGCGCCTGCTGGCGCTTGCGGTGTGCATCGAGTTGTTCGGCGAGGTGTCGAATGCGGGTCTTAAGCTCGGGTTTGGCGTCAGGGAACGGGAACGTCTCGAAGCAACGTGACTTGTTGTAACGTGGATCATTGCCGACGCCGAGCCGCCCACCCGCCGCGAGCGCCCAAGTCACATGAACTTTACTCGACAACACGCCAAGAAAATATGCGTCGTCGAGCCCAATCGCGATCAACATGTTGTCGGGTAAGACGCTCGCTGGGAGAAACTGAAATGTGCGATGCCTTGCAGTTTCCACTGTGGCGATATAACGCTGAAGACCACGGATAGCAGCGCGCATCACTTGGTTATTGCGTCGGAACAGCCACCATTTCTCCCGGAGCTCCCGGTCGGGACTTTGATCGCGCTCAGGCTTCACGCGCTCCGAGATCCATTGATAGACCTCCGGAAACGATTGCCGAATCTGGTCAATATTGAGCCCCAATAGGTCAATTACCAACACGTTTCGCGGTATTGCGGTTAGGTCCCTTCCGTTCCGGTAATCCCGAATTCGCTCCTCCAGCCCAGCAATCCTGCCGAGACCAAGCTGTGCGGCTTCTTCTCTTGAAACTATGAATCCCGAGCCATGCAGCTTCACGCCAGGAGAACTGATGTACGCATTCCCTTGCAGCGGTCCCGCGGCGGCAACGTTTGCGCCCGTGGTCAAATCGGCGTGTATCGCGCCGTGTTTAGCAACCAGTGTGACATCGACCGCGCCATCACCGCCGGGGGTTTCCGCCACAGACGTCAGCAGCGCACCCGTGCCGATTTGCAGCTTGCCGACCGTCATCGCGATCCTTACCGCCGCGCCGTCGGCACTGTCGACCCACGGATGATCGGGAATGGCGAATGCCAATGAGAGCGGTGGCTTCGCGGCCATGTGTCGCTCGATCACGCGTCGGTTGAACGTCTGGCGCAGGCTGTTGGTCGTAATCAGCCCGAATCGTCGAAGCTTGCCCGCCCGCGTCAGTTCAGCCGCATAGTTCCACCAATACATCACGAAATCCGCCGATTCCGGGACCTCGGGCCAAGTATCGCGCAGCGATTCCGTGTATCCATCGCCCAGCGCGGCCCGCATCGAGCCTGCTCCTATGAACGGTGGATTCCCCACCACGAAATCCGCCGCCGGCCACTCGGCCTTGCGGGGATTGACGTAACGCTCCACCGGCACGCGCGCGGCATCGTCTGGCACGTCCTCTCCAGTGACAGGATGTTTCTTCATCGTTTTGCCGTCCCAGCGCGAGACCGGCACGCCGCGCTCGTCGGTCACGTATTCCATGCGGTCATAGGCGAGCACGGCATCGCGGCATTCGATGTTGTGAAAATCTTTCAGCACGGGCAGCGGCGGCATGACCTGGCCGCGCGTGCGGAAGTGCCACTGCAGGTAGCCAATCCACAGCACCATTTCGGCGATCTCGGCCGCGCGCGGATTGAGTTCCATGCCGAGCAACTGGTGCGGATCGACCGACACGCCCTGCAGCTCGAGGCGGCCTTGCGTATCCCCGAGGTCGTCGAGCTGGTTCAGCACTTCGCCTTCGAGCCGCTTCAGGTGTTCGAGCGTCACGTACAGGAAGTTGCCCGAACCGCACGCCGGGTCGAGCACCCGCACGTCGCACAGATGCTTGAGAAATTCCCGCACCTGCTGCTGCGCCTCCTTCAACTTGCCTTCGCCGGCCAGCACCAGCGCCGCGGCCTGGGCGTTCTTCCAGTCCTCGCGCAGCGGCTCGACGATGGTCGGCAGCACCAGCCGCTCGACGTAGGCGCGCGGCGTGTAGTGCGCGCCGAGCGCGTGGCGCTCGGCGGGATCGAGCGCGCGTTCGAGCAGCGTGCCGAAGATAGCAGGCTCGACCTCGCGCCAGTTGGCGTGCGCCGCCGCGAGCAGCAGTTCGATCTGGTCGCGGTTAAGCGGCAGGACTTGCGGGTTCTTGAACAGCTTACCGTTGAATTTCAACAGGTCGGCACGGATCGCAGCAGAGAACTCGCCGCGGTCCATCGCGCGCCAGACTTCGCCCACCAGCGGCACGAACTGCGCGGGATTGTCCTTCAGGCTTTCCAGCAGATCGACGAAGGCGCGCTTGGGGAGCAATCCGACATCCTCGGCGAACATCGAGAACAGGCAGCGGCTGAGAAAGCCCGCAACAACCTCAGGCGCATGGCCGGCCGCCTCCAGCACCCGGGCCACTTCAGCTAGCCGCTCGGCAACCTCCCGCGTCACTTTGGCGGACTGGCGCGTCGGGTCAAGCGACAGCGGATCAAGCCACACCGCGCGCAGCCGCTGGCGGACGGCTTCGTTGCGCAGGTCGGCAAGCTGGATGCGGTGCGAGCGCGGGTCGGGAAATGGCGTGTAGGTTGCGCCGGAGCGCGTGAACTCCGCGTACAGCTCGATCACGTTGCCGACATCGACCACCAGCAGGAACGGCGGGCGGCCTTCCGTGGCCGGCAGCGCGCGGGCATATTGCTCGCCCTGACCACGGGCTCGGAGTAACGCGTCGTCAAAGCCTTTGCCTTCGGCTTTCCTGATCTTCTTTGCCTCCAGGACGAACGCCGCGCGCCGGTAACAGTCGATGAAGCCGCTGGACTCGGTGCCGTCACCGTGCCGGAAAGTGATGCGGCGCTCGAAGACGTAGGCGTTGTCGCGCGTATCCTCGCGTGCCGGATCGGGCGTCGGCAGTTCGAGCAACGTGCAGAGTTCGTGCACGAAGAGCTGATAGTTGGCGCGTTCTGACCCGCTGGCGGTTTGCCACCGTTCGATGAACTGGTCGACGCCGCCATTTGAAGGTTTAGCCATTGTCTATCCGGGTTCGAGCGCGCCGGCGAGTCAACTTTGGATCAACGCTCCCTGAACCGGAATGGCCCGCCATATTTCTTCAGGATGCGCTTGTAGTCCCCCTCATAGATACGATCATATTCCTCGATCCACGAATCCAACCCGCCGTCGCGCCAGTACTCGTAGTTCAAGGAGTACGGGCTCGGTTCGCTTAGTTCTTTGTACAGGGAAGGATCACGCTCATAAATCTGCCCCGGACGACACCCGATTGGCCGCCAGGCCGGATCGTCCGGAACCGAGAGGTTCTCCTCGTCAAAGTTGCGTGTCCGCAGATACCGCAACCTGTCCATATCCAAATCCGTAATGAGCACGCCGGGCTCCGACATTTTCCCTTCCATACGCTCGGGTCCCGCCGCGATGGCGCCTGCCGACATCTGTTTCCGGTAATCGAAATGGTCCGACACATAAAGGTTCTGGGTTGAGAGCACATAGCAAAGATTCTCTGCCGCACGCGCACGGGCGAGGCAGTGCCAGGTATCTTGCAGCGCGAGACCCGTTTGGCTGTGCCTGCCATGGACAGGAGACACGATGATTTCCGCGCCTCTAAGCATCAGCATGCGCGGAAGTTCCGGGCACCAGAGTTCACTGCAGATCAGAAGTCCAATTTTGCCCAGGTCCGTGTCGACCACGATTCGTTGCTTGCCTGGCAAAAGATGTCCCTTCCCCCCGTAAAGGTATGCATTCAATGGCGGGGTATCCGGTTGCTGACGAAGATAACACGCAAGTTCGGTGCCCTCGGGACCGAAGAGCCTCAGAGTCAGCAGGTACGCACCGGAAACATCGCTGGTTACGACGTTTCCGGCAATGATATACATCGAGCGCTCTTTCGCTTTTTTCTTGAGTTCCTCGACGGGATCGAATGGAAATTTTGGATTATCCAATGGGCCCGTCATCGGTCCCGGATAACCCTCGGGATAAAGAACCAGTTTCGCGCCCTTGCTTGCAGCCTCATCGGCGTAAGCGATCGCTCGCTCGGCGTTTCGCCACTCGGACTCGCCATAATATGAATGCGGCAGAACGATACCAACACGAACCGTAGATGGACTGGCCATGTTTAAAAGCTCCTCGAGGAAACAAATCCTTGTATTCGACGCGGAAATTCAGCGGTAATTTCGTTCCACAAACAAAAAGGGACTTCTAAACTGGAGCAGGTTCCCTTTTGACGTAACGTCCGGAGCTGGCCAGAACGGGCCGAGCCGGTACGCCAAATCTGGACGCTGGGAATCAGTAATGCTAATCGCCGGTTGGAGCTATCCGGAATTCCAACACGGTCGGGATGTGGATAAGAGCCTCCGACAACTGGCGAAGGTTATCGGAATTCTGCGTGCGTATCATCATCCGATACTCAAAATGCTTGCCGTCATCAGCGAGTCGATAATGAAGGTTGGCGATCGTAAATGCGAGACTCTTGACCAACTTTCGCAGTTCTGTCTCGGGCATCGCCGACTCACGGGCAAACCTCACGATGAATTGCGCGTATTGCTGCGACTGCATTTTGTTCTCGAACCACCGGAACGCCGACAACGTGCCCAGCGTCAATGCCGCCGCAAGTCCCGCAGGAAAATAAAATCCGATGCCTACGAGAATGCCGATTGCGGCGGTAATCCAGATGGACGCCGCCGTTGTCAGGCCGCGCACCGAAAGCCCCTCTTTCATTATTACGCCCGCCCCAAGGAAGCCGATGCCGGTCATGATTCCTTGTGCCATCCGCGTCGGATCAACCGTTACTCGTTCCATTCCTCGTGTTGCGAACCATTGCCCCTCGTAGACCGTGACTAGCATGAGTACAGCGGACGCCAGGCAAACCAGAGTATGCGTTCGAAACCCTGCAGGCCTGCCGTGGTAGCTACGCTCCAGGCCTACGAGACCGCCAAACATCAAAGCGACAAGCAACCGCAGCGAAATTTCCGGATAGTCACTCATCATTAATTCCCTACATTGCCCCCGTTGGTGTAACGCAGCCTATGGATACATTGCCAAAGATATTACGCCAATTTAATAGTTCAGAACAAAAACTGTTACCGAATCAGTGCCCGTTTTCGTCCCAGAATGGCTCACCAACGTTGCACGAGAACTATAGTGATCGATAAATGTGCTCATTCAACAGGTATCGGCCGCGCCCAAGTCGTAAATGCAATGGATCTCCCCGGGGTAATATTCGCGTGAAAACCCTCCACAATCGGCAGGCTTACCAAGTGGTCCTATCCGGGTCTGCCATCCAGCCTGGGACGCGTTAAGACGGGCCAGTATCGCACCGCGTACAGACCGAACGCCGCAGCCCAGAGCAGCGCCGATAGCTGAATACTCGCCGGATACAGTTCAGGCGACGCCATGCCACCGAAGACGCGAACGAGCGCCGCGACTTGCACCAGCAGATACGACGTGAGTTCGAAGCCGTCCGCTTCGAGCGGACGCCCCGTATGGCCGCGCGCGGTACGGGTCATCATGCCTATCGTCAACCCGCCAATCGCGCCTACAGTCAGCGCATGGGTGGCAAACGATCCCGCCAGCAGCCCCAGTTCCGATAGGCCGCGAAGCGCGAGGTGCGCGACTATCCATGCATATGCCGCATGAAGTATCCACACCAGCGGCGTGGCGAGCGTCCGCCACGGCTGCCACAGATAAAGGCGCACACCATGCATCAGTGCGCTCGCCAGCGCAATCGCGGCGACGACTATCGGATTCCATTGCAAAAGGTCTGCTGCGAACAACAGCATGACAGTGCCAAGCGCGAGCTTTTCCACCAGCGCGTGGCGCGTTGCATGCGTGCCAGGTATGCCGTTGTTGGTGAACATCGGTATCACGCGGCCGCCCATTACCGCCATGATGAACAGCACGACGTCCAGCGCGAGCTGCAAGCCGAGCCGCGGCGAGAGTTCGAAGCGTTCCCGCAGCGCCAGGTGCACCGCGAGGACCAGCACGCCCATCAGGACCAGCAGCCCGACGAAGAAGTAGTTGCGGACATTCCGCGATCGCAGCAACGGCATGCCGATCGCCACCGCAACCGCGACGGGAAAAGCTGCGTTCACCACCGCTGCCATTAGATCGAGCGGTGTCAGCACCAATACCCTGCCGCAGACCCAGAGCGCCGCCAAGGCCATCAACGGCACGCCGCTAGGCGTCGGCTGGTTCGTCCAGGCGCGCACGGCCGTCAGCAGAAAACCCGCGATGACCGCAGTCGTGTATCCGAACAGCATTTCGTGGCCGTGCCAAACAGGCCCCCACAGGTACGCGGAGGGAAGATACCCTGAGTACTGCGCCGCCCAGAGCAGGACGCTGAAGGCGCTGAAGAGGCTCGCCAGCAGGTAAAACGGGCGAAAACCCAAGTTCCACAGCGCGAAGCCGGTCGAAGCGGGCGGCGCCAGCGGTTGCGCAGGTCGATTAGGCGGCAGCTTGTTCATGGGGCAGACGGCACGCCATCAACGGCCAAACAGCAAATACCCGTGGCTGCCGGCCACCGCGCCCGCGACCGTGACCAGGCTCAAACCGAGCAGCACCCAATGCAAGCGGGCCACCAGCCTGAATGTGGACTCCGGACGGTGTCTCGCCCGCTCGATGAACCACCGATGCAGAAACAACGGCTCAAGCACGAACAGCACCAGCGTGAACAACGCCCATACCAGCACCATCGCATGCATCCACCAGAATTCGGATCGAGTAAATCGCTCCCACAAATCAAGCCAGTGGACGAGGTAAAAACCGCTCAAGCCCGTGATCAAGGTAGTGATGCGCGATTGCGCCGCGAATCCGCGTTCGATGTTCTCGAAGAATGCAACGCGCTCTTGCGGCGTCTTGAGGTGGCGCGTTGCCGGCAGCAGCACGGTGGTCACCATTGCCACCCCGCCAATCCACAGCACGACGCCGACCACATGGAGTACGCGCGCGATCGTTGACCCTTCCATCGTCATCACTGAAACTCCGCCGGGCTCACGGCGCGGGGCGCCGTCGCGTGCCGCCACAGGACGGGCCACACGCGCCAGGCGTAAATCAGGAACGACAGCCACATCAGCACGCCGCCCGTCACAGCAACGCGTGTATCCGGCAAAACGATGCCGGCGGCAAAGACGACGAGTCCGCCGTGAATCGCGCAGAACTGTATCCACGGCCACGTACCCATGCGGATGGGGTTGCCGGTAAAGCGCGGCAGCATATGCGCGCCGAGCCCGTAAATCAGCGACTGCACGAATCCCGCCGTGAACAGGTGCACGCCAACCGCGCGCAGCTCATCATCCGTCACCAGCGCCCCGTGCCATGCCAGCCACGCTCCGCTCGCGATGAAATACACCATGGCCACCGACACAAACCAGCGGTTGTCTACCGAAAGCATCATGCCGGCGTGGCGCGGGGAAGCGCGGCGCCTGAGCGGCGCGGCAGCCGCCATGGTCTGCGATGGATCGGCGATGCCGATGCGGTAATTCCCGCCGGCCTCGGGCTTGATCCAGATGTAATCGAGGTCGTAGTACAGGCCCTCCGGCAACTCGCATCCCCGGTATTCAGCCATGCTTCACTTTGCATCGAGCGGAGACTTCAGTTTCACGGTCAGGATCATGTTGATTCCCCACAGCGCCATCGCGGCGAGAGTGAGCGCGCCACCCGCTGCCACCAGCCAGTCGGCATAAGTGATCCAGCCGGCGATCATCAGCGGCAGCCCCGCATTGGCGAGCCAGAACTGCACACCGGCGATACGTTCCGAGCGCAGCGGATAGCCGCCGAAGCGCGGAATCACGTGTAGCCCCACGCCGTAGATCGTCATCAGCACGAATCCCAATAACATCATGTGACCGTGGATGCGCGGCAGGTTGCCGGGAAGCAGTATGGGATCGACAAGGCGCACCAGCATCAGCAGCCCGCCGAGCAGTCCGTAAACTAGCCCGATGGTGACGAACAGCTTGTTGCGCCTGTGCATCGCCGGGGTCCGTGCAAATCTGGACGGGCTCAGTATCTTTCAGTCAGCAACCGATCACGATCGGCGAATGTACCATGATTTTGCTGTTCTGCCATGACTTCTTCACGGCACCGGATTGGTGAATAAAAATTGCCCAATCTGCCCCCCGACAACGCCAATCCATCCAAGGACAAATCGGCAACTCACGCATGTCGCTCGCGCAGAGTCCTGGCTGCTTCGACCATGTGCCTGAGCGCGGCCTCGGTTTCCGGCCAGCGGCGGGTCTTCAGCCCGCAATCCGGGTTGACCCAAAGCCTGGCCGGAGCGATGACCTCCGCCGCCTTTTCCAGCAACCGCAGCATTTCGGCCGTATCCGGCACTCGCGGCGAATGGATGTCGTAAACGCCAGGCCCGATTTCGTTCGGATATTCGAAGCGGCCGAATCCTTCGAGCAACTCCATATCCGAACGCGAGGTCTCTATCGTGATGACATCGGCGTCCAGCGCGGCGATCGCCGGGAGTATGTCGTTGAACTCCGAATAACACATGTGCGTGTGGATTTGCACGTCGTCCACCACGCCGGCACTCGCGACGCGAAACGCGCGCACCGCCCACTGAAGATATTCGTCCCACTGCGATTTCTTGAGCGGCAGCCCCTCGCGAAAGGCCGGCTCATCGATCTGTATCATGCCGATACCGGCCTTCTCGAGATCGGCCACCTCTTCCCGGATCGCCAGCGCGATCTGCAGCGCGGTCTCGGGACGCGGCCGATCGTCGCGCACGAATGACCACTGCAAAATGGTGACGGGCCCTGTGAGCATGCCCTTCATCGGTTTCGCTGTCAGGCTCTGGGCGTATTTTATCCAGTCCACCGTCATCGGTTCGCGCCGGCAAACATCGCCGAAAATAATCGGCGGTTTTACGCACCGCGAGCCATAACTCTGCACCCAGCCATATTCGGTGAACGTGACCCCCTCCAACTGTTCCCCGAAATACTCGACCATGTCGTTACGCTCCGCTTCGCCGTGCACCAGCACGTCGAGCCCCAACGCCTCCTGCTTTTCGACCGCAAGCCTGATCTCCGCCCGCATTGCTTCCAGATATCTCAGGTAGCCCAGTTCGCCGCGCCTGAAAGCGGCACGCATTCTACGAATCCCTGGTGTCTGGGGAAAGGATCCGATGGTGGTGGTCGGAAACAGCGGCAGATTGAAACGGCCATGCTGCCGTTTCTGCCGCACTGCAAAGGCACTCTGGCGCTCGCTGTCGGCAGGCGTCAGGCGCGCCACGCGCTGCCGTATTCCGGGATTGTGTATGCGCCCCGATGTGCTGCGACCGTGCCGGGACTCTGCTGATGCTCGCAGCTCCTCTTGAATAGCCTGCCTGCCCTCATTCAGGCCGCGCGCGAGTGTCGCCACTTCGCCAAGTTTTTGCACGGCGAACGCCAGCCAGCTGCGCAGATCAGGGTCGAGTTTGGTTTCCTGCCCGAGATCGACGGGGCAGTGCAGCAGGGAACAACTCGGCGCGACCCACAAGCGCTCGCGGAGGACCCCGTGCACGCGCTCCAATATCGAGAACGCGTGGCCGAGATCGGCGCGCCAGATGTTGCGGCCGTCGATCACCCCCAACGACAACACCTTGTCGCCCGGATAATTCGGCAAAAAAGCGTCCAGTTGATCGGGTGCGCGGCACAAATCGATATGCAAACCCGCTACCGGCAGTGCCTTGAGTTGGGCCGCATGATCGCTCACGCTGCCGAAATAAGTGGTCAGCAACAGCTTGACGGCAGCGCCGCTCAATGCCGCATACGCGTCGTCAAGTGCCGCCCACCAGGCGTTCGGCAAATCCGTCACCAGCGCCGGTTCGTCGATTTGCACCCACTCCACGCCGAGCGCAGCGAGGTTCGCGAGAATATCCCGATAGACGGGCAATAACCGCGGCAACAGACTCAGGCGTTCGAACCCGGGCTCTTTCTCCTTGCCGAGGTAGAGATGCGTGATGGGCCCCACCAGCACGACCTTGGACCGGATACCCAGATCCTTCGCTTCGGCCAATTCTTGGCACAGGCGGCTTGGCGCCGGACGGAATACGCTACGCGACGTGAATTCCGGAACGAGATAGTGGTAATTGGTATCGAACCACTTGGTCATCTCCATCGCCGGCTGCGCCGGGTTGCCCCGCGCCAGCGCGAAGTAGGCGTCGAGGCCGATTTCGCGGTCGTCGAAACCGAAACGCTCGGGAACCGCACCCAGCAGCACGCTCATGTCGAGCATATGATCGTAGAGCGCGAAATCGCCGACCGGAACGACATTCAGCCCGCTTTCTTGCTGCGCCGACCAATGGTGTTTGCGCAACACGGCGGCAGCCTGCCGCAACTGGCCGCCATCGATATCGCCGCGCCAGAACGATTCCAGTGCCGATTTGAGTTCGCGCCGCATGCCGATCCGCGGAAAGCCGAGGTTGTGCGCTATCGCCATGATGTGATTTCCGGTTGCCAAGACGCTTGATCCTGGGGCAAACTCACGCATGAATCCAATGAAAGTTATCAGATTTATAATGAATGGCATTCATAAATGATCGAATCGATCCTGGAAATAAGACATCTGCGCATGCTGAATGCGTTGGCGGAAGCGGGCAGTGTTTCGCGTGCCGCGCAACGGGTGCATCTGACGCAATCCGCGGTGTCCCATCAACTAAAAGTGCTGGGAGAACATTACGGCGTCGCCATGGTGAAGCGGCAGGGCCAGTCGGTCGTTCTCACGGAGGCCGGGTTGCGCCTGGTGGCCGCGGCAAGAGCAGTAACGCAAGAAATCCAGGTCGCCGAGCGCGATCTGTCCAAGCTCGCCAACAAGCCGAGCGGCACGTTGCGCATTGCATTGGAATGTCATACCTGTTTCGACTGGCTGATGCCGATCATGGATACGTTTCGCGGACACTGGGGGGAGATCGAACTCGATCTCGTCTCCGGTTTCCACAGCGACCCATTGGCCCTGCTGGGCGATGGCCGTGCCGACCTGGTGATCGTCTCGGAAGCCTCGCGCCGGCGCGGAATTGCCTATCAACCGCTGTTCCGCTTCGAAATACTCGCGGTAATGTCTCCCGAACACCGTTTTCGTGCCAAACGGATACTGCAGGCGCGGGATTTCTCGGGCCAAACGCTCATCACCTACCCGGTGCCGGAAGACCGCATCGACGTCATCCGGCATGTGCTGAAACCGGCGGGCATCCGCTTTCAAAGGCGCACGGCCGAACTGACCATCGCCATCCTGCAACTCGTAGCCAGCCGCCGCGGCATTGCGGCGCTGCCCAGCTGGGGCATCAAGAACTACGTGGACCATGACTACGTAATCGCCCGCCGCATCGGCCCCAAAGGATTATGGAGCGATCTCTTCGCCGCGACGACTAAAGACATGGCCGGCCAGTCTTACGTTCAAGACTTCATCGCAACAGCCAAAAGCACGTGCTTCGCCACGCTGGATGGATTGGTGGTGCTCAACTAGTGTGGTGAGTCATTATTTCGATGCAGAATTCCTCAAGCCGCTCGCATTGAGAAAGTGTAGGTCAGGTTGCCGCATCGGTGGCTACCTGACGCTCAGCGGATGTCGGGGAACGCTGCGCGTACCCCAACCTACGCCCAAGATTGTGCAACGAATTAACGAATCGGGACACTAGGTCAGGAGAGCACGATGCATAAGAATAGTTACGCTAGCTTGAATTGCTCGTTGTTGGCGAGTGCCTCCAGAGTCCGGCGCGCGCGCGCCTGAAGCGCGCGGTAGGTGCGTTCCCATTCGCCCGCGACCGGCGTCGTGTGTGCAAGCTGGCGGACCAGTGCGGCCAGAGCTTCTGCCTGCCGGCGCGCGCGCGTCAACCGCGCAAGCGCGTCGTCGTGGTCCGAGGCGTACACGAAATCCACCCTGCGGTCCTCGCAAATCCCGATACAAGGCTGCGCACCCTCGATCCGCCCGCAGCCGATGCACTGCCATGCCGTCACGCGCTCGCTCATCGCATCCCGTCCTTGTTCAAAGAGCATGGTC
>MERI01000057.1 GCA_001772005.1 Betaproteobacteria bacterium RIFCSPLOWO2_12_FULL_62_58
CCAGTAGCCGTGACGCGCCCACTCCGTAAGTCCGAAGCCGCGCCAGTCTGGAGCGATCACGTACCACTCGCGCTGGAAGCAGTCGACCACGAACTGGAATGACGCCGACACGTCCATCCATCCGTGCAGCAGGAACATCTTTGGATGGTGCGGCTCGCCCCAGGTGCGCACGTGATGACGCAGGCCGCGAATATCATGAAAATGCGATTGACTGGGCTTCATGGATGCGGGGTAAGCGGTGGGCGGTATGTTTTATTATTATGACGGGATTACGAGCCGGAATTATGAGGCAATCGCGGTTTGAGCGAAAGCACAGGCTGGCGGGTGATGCGCTTGCGCGCATGCTGCGCGGCGTTGTCGTCATGGGGCTGGCCGCGTTGCTGGTGCTCGGTGCGCTGCAGGCGGTAGCGCAGCGTTTCGATCAGGGGTTGCTGTGGCGCATCGAGGGCGCGGGCGCCGCCCCGAGTCATTTATTCGGCACCATCCATCTCGACGATGCGCGCGTCACCGCGCTGCCCGCTCCGGTTGCGCGCGCCCTGGACGGCGCACGAAGCTTCACCATGGAGGTGGCTCTCGACTCCGCCAATCTGATGCAGCTTGCGAGCCGCATGGTCTATCTCGACGGCCGCGAACTGCCGGCCGTGACTGGCGAGGCTTTATTCGGCAAGCTCGCCACTCACACCACGACCCTCGGCATCCCGTCCGAACTCGCGCGGTTGTTCAAGCCGTGGGCAATGGCGCTGCTCCTGCTCATGCCGGCGCAAAAATCTGCCGACGTGCTCGACAACGTGCTCTTCCGCATCGCCGTGGAGCGGGGCAAGCCGGTCCATCAGTTGGAAAGCGTTGATGAACAGGTCGGCGCTTTTGAAGGCATGCCCGAGGCCGACCAGGTAGCGCTGCTCAGGCTTGCGCTGGAAATCCGCGAGCGCATGCCGCGCGCGACCGGGCAACTGATCGGAGCCTACCTCAAGCGCGACCTCGGCGCGATGTGGCGCATCAACGAGGAGACGAGCGGCGATAATCCGGAAGCAAAGCGCCTCAACGCGATTTTCACGCGGCGCCTGCTCGATGAACGCAACCTGCGCATGGTCGAGCGCATGCAGCCGCAGCTCAAATCGGGAAACGCCTTCGTCGCGGTCGGCGCGCTCCACCTCTACGGCGGGAACGGCGTCCTCGCCGAACTCGAGCGCCGCGGCTGGCGGGTCACTCGGGTGTATTAGTTTGTTGAAAATCGATCTGTGACCCGGCGTAGGCTGGGGTCCAGAGAAGGTGCCCTAATCGAATCAACGCATTACTGGATGCCGGCTTTCGTCGGCATGACGGAATCAGCACCAGTGACGCGATATTCAACAAAGGGTTTGCTGAGTGTTTTGCTTGCATCGACGCATGCTAACTTCCCGATGCGACGCCCCGCGTCGCATCGTTATGGCGCGGGCGTGGAATTTCTCGCGTCGGCGGTGCAATTAGCGATTAAAAAAGGAATCGGCACGGCGTAAAATAGGGCGATGTCCGCGCCATCGTTTGTTCATCTACGGTTGCACAGCGAGTACTCGATCGTAGACGGCATCGTGCGTCTCGATGCGGCGGTGGCGGCAGCGGCCGACGACGGCATGCCCACGTGTTCGGCATGGTGAAGTTCTACCGCGAAGCGCGCGCCCGGGGCGTCAAGCCCATCATTGGCTGCGATGTCTGGATCACCAACGAAGCCGACCGCGACAAACCGTACCGCTTGCTGTTGCTTTGCCAGTCGCGCGGCGGCTATCTGCGCCTGTGCGATCTGCTCACGCGCGGCTATCGTACCAACCAGTACCGCAGCCGCGCCGAGCTCAGGAAGGCGTGGTTTGCCGAGACCGGCACCGACGGGCTGATCGCGCTCTCCGGCGCCCACCACGGCGACCTCGGCCAGGCGCTCGCCACCGGCAACGAGCAACAGGCACGCAAGCTCGCGCGCGAGTGGCAACGTTTGTTTCTGCAGCGCTTTTATATCGAGCTGCATCGGCTCGAATCCGGCGCCATGACCACCGGCGCGGCGTCGGTGCCGATCGAAACCTGCGTGCAGCGCGCGATACGGCTCGCCAGCGCGTTGAAACTGCCGGTCGTCGCGACGCACCCCGTGCAGTTTGTCGAGCCCGACGACTTCCGCGCGCACGAAGCGCGGGTGTGCATCTCCGAGGGCTACATCCTGTCCGATCAGCGCCGTCCCCGGCAATTCAGCAAGGAGCAGTACTTCAAGACCCAGGCGGAAATGGCTGCATTGTTTCGGGACATTCCCGCGGCGCTCGCCAACAGTCTGGAGATCGCCAAGCGCTGCAATCTCGCGCTCGATCTCGGCAAGAGCCAATTGCCGAATTTTCCGACACCCAACAGGGAAAGCCTGGAGGACTATCTCAGGCAGGGTGCATTTGCCGGGCTCGAGCACCGTATGCGGCAGCTTTATCCGGATGAAGCGGCGCGCACCGCGCAGTTTCCGCGCTACCGCGAGCGCCTCGAATTCGAGATCACCACCATTCTCCAGATGGGTTTCCCCGGGTATTTTCTGATCGTCGCCGACTTCATCAACTGGGCGAAAGCGAACGGCGTGCCGGTCGGGCCCGGGCGCGGGTCGGGCGCGGGCTCGCTGGTGGCTTACAGTCTCGGCATCACCGATCTCGACCCACTGCGCCACGATCTCCTGTTCGAGCGGTTTCTCAATCCGGAGCGGGTGTCGATGCCCGACTTCGACATCGACTTCTGCCAGGACGGGCGCGACCGCGTCATCGATTACGTGAAAAGCAAGTACGGCGCCGACAGCGTGTCGCAGATCGCCACTTTCGGCACCATGGCGGCGAAAGCGGTGGTGCGCGACGTCGGGCGCGTGCTGGATCTTCCGTACAACTTCTGCGACCAGCTTGCAAAGTTGATCCCGTTTCAGCCCGGCAAGCACATCACGCTCGCGGAAGCGCGCGAGATGGAGCCGCAGTTGAAGGAGCGCGAGGAAAAAGAGGAGGAGGTACGGGAACTGCTGGCGCTGGCGGAAAAGCTCGAGGGGCTGACGCGCAACGTCGGCATGCACGCGGGCGGCGTCCTGATTGCGCCCGGCAAGCTCACCGATTTCTGCCCGCTTTACGCCGCCGACGCCGCGGGCGCCGCGGTGAGCCAGTTCGACAAGGACGACGTCGAGGCAATCGGGCTCGTCAAGTTCGACTTCCTGGGGCTCACCACGCTCACCATTCTGGACTGGGCGGTGAATTACATCAACGATGAGCGCGGAACGATGAACGCGGGACGGAATTCCGGCGAAGCGGGGAACAGTTCATCGTTCATCGTTCATCGTTCATCGTTCGATCTCGACGCCATTCCCTACGACGATCCCGCGACTTACGCGATTTTCGCGAGTGGAAACACCACCGCGATCTTTCAGTGTGAATCGCGCGGCATGCGCGAGCTCATGAAGCAGGCTCGCCCCGACCGTTTCGAGGACATCGTCGCGCTGGTCGCGCTCTACCGGCCGGGGCCGATGGAGCTGATTCCCGAGTTCACCCGCCGCAAACATGGCGCGCGCGTCGATTACCCGGATCCCCGCGTCGAACCCATCCTGAAACCTACCTACGGCATCATGGTGTATCAGGAGCAGGTGATGCAGATCGCCCAGGTGATCGGCGGCTACAGCCTGGGCAGCGCGGACCTGTTGCGGCGCGCGATGGGCAAGAAGCTGCCCGAAGAGATGGCGCAGCACCGCGGCACCTTCGTCGCGGGAGCTGCGAAGAATGGCGTGTCGGAGCGGAAAGCCAACGAAATCTTCGACCTGATGGAGAAGTTCGCGGGGTACGGGTTCAACAAATGTGTCGTGGGTTCGACGCAAGTGCAGGACGCGCACACGGGCGAGCGCTGGACCGTGCAGGAGTTGTTCAAGCGGCGAAAGAACCTCGATCTGGTCGTGCATTCGCTGGGGGATGACTGGCGCTTGCGCGCACGCGCAGTGCGCGACGTCCTATGGAACGGCCGCCGACCGACCTTCGAGCTGCGCACGGCGCTGGGCCGGCGCATCGTCGCAACCGACAACCATCCCCTGTGTACGCTCGATGGCTGGACCCCGCTGCGTGATCTTGCGCCCGGTGATCGTATTGCCGCGCCACGCAGACTTGACGTGGCGAGCACGGTGCGCTGGCCGGAGCACGAGTTGATCGTGCTCGGCGGACTGCTTTCGGAAGGTAATACCTGTCATCCGACTTGCCTGTATTACTTCAACAACGATTCCACGCTGATTGCCGACTTCACCCGCGCCGCGAGCTGCTTTCCGAACACGATTGGAAAGGTGGCGGCGCGTGCTGACGGTCGTCTGGAGGTGTGCCTTTCCACGGGGCGCGATACGCGTTTTCGTAGGGGCCAGCAGCCATGGAACGCGACCGAAGGCAACACCGCGCTCGCGCAGGACGAGCAGCCCGTTCGCAGCGGCGCGTTCTTGTGGGCGCAACAGCTTGACCTGCTCAATTGCCGTGCCGATCGCAAGCGCGTTCCGGGCTCGGTGTTCACGCTCGCCGATGAGAATATCGCGTTGCTGCTCGGTCGCATGTGGTCGGGCGACGGCTTCATCATCGGGCTGTCGAACACAGTGCCGTATTACGCCACCAGTTCGGAGGGTTTGGCGCGCGACGTGCAGGATCTTCTGCTGCGGCTTGGCGTCGTGGCGCGCATCCAAAAGAAGCAGTTCAAGTATCGAGGAGGGTTGCATCCCGGTTATGCCGTGTATTTGATTGGCGAGGACAGCGTGCGGCGGTTTGTCGAGCGCGTCGTACCGCATTGTGTTGGGCGTGATGCGCCGATCCAGGCGTTGAAGGCGCGCCTAGGGGTGGTGCAAGGTGGCGTCAGCAGCAAGGATACGGTGCCGGCCGCCGTACGTCTCCGGGCTAATGCAGCGCGCATCAAATCGGGACTGACGTGGCGCGAACTGGAAGTTCAAAGCGGTGTATCGGCCAGGGAGTTTTACGGTCGGGGGTCGGTAGGCAAGCGCGGGTTCCGTCGTGCCACCGTCGGCAGGCTCGCCGCATACTTCAATGACGATGGACTGCGTGATTTGGCAACGTCGGACGTGTACTGGGACACCGTGGTCGAAATCGTGCCGCGTGGTGTCGAAGATGTATACGACCTGGAGGTAGTGGATGACCACAATTTCGTGGCCAACGGCCTGATCGTGCACAACTCGCACGCCGCCGCTTACGCGGTGCTCGCCTATCAGACCGCCTATCTGAAGGCGCATTATCCGGCGGAATTCATGGCGGCGACACTTTCGGCCGACATGGACAACACCGACAAGGTGCAGCTTCTGGTTGATGACGCCGGCGCCAACGGCCTCGAAGTGCTGCCGCCGGACATTCACGCGAGTGACTATCGATTCAGCCCGGTACCCCTGTCTTCCGCTTCGCCCGTGGCAAAGAGGAGGGTGATCCGCTACGGGCTGGGTGCGATCAAGGGCACGGGCGAGTCTGCAATCGGCCATATCGTCGAGGCGCGCAACACGGGCGGACCGTTCAAGGACCTGTTCGATTTCTGCCATCGTCTCGACAAGCGCATCGTCAATCGTCGTGTCGTTGAATCCCTGATCCGCGCCGGCGCCTTCGATTCGGTCGACGACCACCGCGCGCGCTTGCTCGCCTCGGTCGGCATGGCGCTCGAGAGCGCCGATCAGGCGAGTCGCAGCGCGCATCAGGTGAGTCTCTTCGGCGACCTGGCCGACACCGGGGCCAAGGTCGCGCTCGCCGACGTACCGCGCTGGAGCGAAAAGGACCGGCTGCAGAACGAGAAACTCGCGCTCGGTTTCTATCTCTCGGGGCACCCGTTCAGGAGCTACGAACAGGAGCTGCGCGATTTTGTCACGACGCGGCTCGACCAGCTCGCAGCGCAACCCTACCCGCAAGTGCTTGCCGGCATCGTCCGCAGCCTGCGCACGCAGATGACGCGGCGCGGCCGCATGGGAGTGATCCTGCTCGACGACGGCAACGCGCGCGTCGAGCTGACCGTCTTCAACGAGCTATTCGAGCAGCATCGCCACTGGCTCAAGGAGGACCAGCTGCTGGTCGCCGAAGGCAAGGTGGCGCACGACGATTTTTCGGGAAGCCTGCGGATTTCGGCGGACAAGCTCTATGACCTGCAAAGCGCGCGCAGCCGTTTCGCCAAAGCGATCCGGCTGACCTGCAATGGCGAATCCTCAGGCGGCAGGTTGCGTGAACTCCTGGCGCCGTATCGCAGCGGCAGCTGCCCGGTGTCGGTGGTCTATTTCAGCCGCGGGGTCACGTGCGAAATCGACTTGGGGGACGCCTGGCGCGTCAACCTCCAGGACGACCTGATCCAGTCGCTCGCGGATTGGCTTAAACCGGAGAACGTAAAGATTATCTACCGTGCGGCGCGCGCTACGGCGATCAACCAGTAAGGTCAAAGGCTGAAACGCAAAGATTCTGTTCAATACCCCCTTGAGGGGTACGCAAAGAACGCGAAGGGAACGCAAAGAAGCCCCATCATATACGTAGAATACTTTGCGAGGCTTTGCGCCTTGGCGCCTTTGCGGTGCGGTTTTTCCTATTGCGTCGGCAGCAGTGAGAAATCCGCGTATTCCCCGCTGCCCTCGGTGATCCTTACTTCGCTCACCATCGCGCTGGATGGGCCGCGCCGAGCGCAGGCGATCATCGCGTCCACCGCTTCGGGCGTGCCTTGCACCACGGCCTCCACACTGCCGTCGCGGCGGTTGCGCACCCAACCGGTGATGTTGAGCTCGCACGCCTTGCGCTCCATATAAAAGCGGAAGCCGACGCCCTGCACGCGGCCAAACATCTGCAATCGCTTGGTGACCGTTGGAGACATTAGTGTGGTTTTCCTGGATACCCGGTTTATCGCCCCATCAGAATAACTTATTACACTTACGAGGAGAGATCATAATCGGTTGGGTTGCTTGGCGCGGCGATGTTGTTCGGGTAGGCTACAGAAATCATCGCCCTGCAAAAACAGGGGTGGTCGGTAATACGGCCGTGAAGGATGGATTGATGACGTTGCCTGACGGGGGCGCGATGACTGAATGGCTGAGGCGAGCCGGGATGGCGGCCATTGCAATGCTCGCGCTGGGAGTTGCGGGGACCGCTTCGGGGGCTGAGGCTACCTCGAAGGGCGCGGTGGGGCCAGACAAGGTCGTCTACCACATCAACGACACCAAAGCGCAGGCGACGAACGCGCTGCGCTACATTCGCAACCATCTCGAGGTCAATCCCAAGGCGAAGATTGTGGTGGTGACGCACGCTCGCGGCGTCGAGTTCCTGATGGAAGGCGCGAAGAACATGACCGGAAACCCCTACAACATTCCCGTCGAGGAGTTTCATCTGTTGGGGGTCAGGTTCGAAGTTTGCGAGATCACGCTGCGCGAAATGAATTTCAAGCGAACGCAATTCATTCCGGAGGCGACATTCGTGCCGTCCGGTGTGGCTGAGATCACGCGACTGCAGCAGCGCGAGGGCTACGCTTATCTGCGGCCGTGAAAAGAATAGAGCCTCATATCAGGATTCGCGGTTCAATAAGTGGGGGCGGCCAGTCTGCGCAAGAAGCGGAAGCCTGTCACCGACGAAGAAGCAACGGGTTTGACGGCGCCGGCGGGAAGCGGGTAATATTGCCGTATTACCTGCCGGGATAGCCATGACTCTGACAGTGAAAATCGACGAACGGACCAAGAGCGCTCTTGCCGAGTGCTGCCGCCGCGAAGGCCAGACGAAGAGCGCGGTGATACGCCGCTTGATCGAGGGCTACGTCGCCGCGCGGCCACGCGGCTCGCCAGCCCAGGTGTACGACGAAGTGACCGGAGGGCGTCCGCCATCGAGCGACCGCAAACCCGCGAGCCGCGACCACAGCCGCATCATCAAGGCCAAGCTGCGTGCCAGGTATGGCGATCGTTGATACCGGGCCGCTCGCCGCCTGGTTTCGCGCGAACGATCCATTTCACGGCGTCACGGACCGTTTTTTCCGCGGTTTCGATGGTGTGCTTGTCACCACCTGGGCCGTCGTGGTCGAGGTAACGCACCTGCTGCGACCGGAGGCCCAGCTATTGTTCCTGGCTTGGGTGCGAAAAGGGGGCGTGGAGGTGGTCGATCTGGGGGCAGCGGATCTGGAGCCGATCGAGCGGCTGATCGCTAAGTATCACGATCAGCCGATGGACTTCGCCGACGCGACGCTCGTTCTCCTTGCCGACCGAACCGGCGTGAGCGATATCATCACGCTCGATCGCCGGCAGTTCGATGTTTACCGATTCCGTGGCAACCGGCGTTTCAGCCATCTGCTACCCGCGACCTCCCGGCGTTACCGCCGGCCCCGCTGACTTTTTGTCCGTGGCTAATTCGCTTCCGCACTTCTTGGCGGTTAATTTGTAGTTCTTAGGTGTTTGCGCGAAGGGCCGCCGAGCGCATAAAATCCGCTTTTGCCGCGTCCGGCGTCGATCTCGTTTGATCGGGCGAAGCCCGCGCTGGGATTGATGCGCTATTTTTCTGGCACTAACATGATCGAGAACCCGAGCGGTGCGGCGCGACAAGCGACAGAGGGCGTGTGCCAGTGGCGTGACCCGCAGATGGTGCCGTGATGAACAAAGGTCGCGCATTTGGACCCGGCGAAGTTCTTCCGTCGAATCGGGGGCTATCCCGATTCGCGGGGCCTGGCTGGAAGAAAGCTGGTGACTATGTCTAGCGGGAATGACCTGCCAAGAAGGTAGTCATCGACGCACTGCATGACGAAAGGACTCCGATGTCTTTCGCGTGCCCGATCCAGTTGCTCGTAGGTTAGCCAATGGACAGCGTGAATGCTTGGGTCGGTCGGTTGAGTCAGAGGGCCCTCGGGCGCAAACACAGCCCCGGTGTACGCCAGACGAAGATAAATGGTTTGACTTGCGGAATAATAATACTCGTAGATCCCGACAAGGTGGGTCGGCAAAAACGAATAGCCGGACTCCTCGCGGGTTTCCCGGACAGCGCCTTGTATCGGTGTTTCGCCTACCTCGAGCTTCCCAGCCGGCTGGCTGAGTTTAAGTAACCCATCCACCATCTCTTCGATGCATAAGAAGCGCCCGCATTGCTCAAGCACGGACGCGACGATGATTCGGTGCCTTATCGCGGTCATGATGTATTCACTACGATGGATTCCGCATATTCGTCATTCCTGCGGTTAGCAAGCTGGCTCGTTTGGCCGCTTGCGCGCGAAGGCACGCTCGCTGTGTGAGCGTGCCCATTCCGACTATTTGTCCTGGTCGAGGAAGCTGCGCAGCCGCTCGGAGCGCGAGGGATGGCGGAGTTTCCTCAGCGCCTTGGCCTCGATCTGGCGGATGCGCTCGCGCGTGACGTCGAACTGCTTGCCGACTTCTTCGAGCGTGTGGTCGGTGTTCATCTCGATGCCGAAGCGCATGCGCAGCACCTTCGCTTCGCGCGGGGTGAGCGTATCCAGCACGTCCTTGGTCACCCCGCGCAGGCTGGCAAACACCGCGGCGTCGTTCGGCGCCATGGTCGATTTATCCTCGATGAAATCGCCGAGATGCGAGTCGTCGTCGTCACCGATCGGGGTCTCCATTGAGATCGGCCACTTGGAAATCTTGCGGATCTTGCGGATTTTCTCCTCCGGCATTTCCATCTTCTCCGCCAGCAGCGCCGGATCGGGCTCCTGCCCCGTCTCCTGCAGGATCTGGCGCGAGACGCGGTTCATCTTGTTGATGATCTCGATCATGTGCACCGGGATGCGGATGGTGCGCGCCTGGTCGGCGATCGAGCGCGTGATCGCCTGCCGGATCCACCACGTCGCGTAAGTCGAAAACTTGTAGCCGCGGCGATACTCGAACTTGTCCACCGCTTTCATCAGGCCGATGTTGCCTTCCTGAATGAGGTCGAGGAACT
>MERI01000058.1 GCA_001772005.1 Betaproteobacteria bacterium RIFCSPLOWO2_12_FULL_62_58
CCGGGTCATCCCGCACGAGCTGCTGGACAAGAACATCCCCGAGTACCTGCGCCACCGCATCGCCATGCAGGACCAGAACCTGCTCGGCGTGCGCACGGCTCTCGGCGACCAGGTGATGGCGATGGTGCCGGAGATGGAGCGCGACGTCACGGGGCTGCCGATGATCGAGAAGCTGGCCGCCGGCATGTTCGCCTAGGAGTTTGTCGGACTTGGTCTCGACAAACTCCTAATGCAAAACCGGCGCCAGAGAAACGCAAGAAAAGGATCACAAATATGCGAATTCACTCTTGCTTTTCTTCACATTCGAACGATTCGTGTAGTTTTACTTCCGAATTGTCAGCCGGTTTTGCTTTTAGCAGCCTGTACGGACTGTTAAGTCCAACAGGCCGCTAGCGGAGGCTCGCCATGGCAGAGATCACGATGCCGATGGGCCGGCACCTCAGTGAGCACCCCGCGCTGAAGTACCTCTTCTTCGGCGGCAAGGGCGGCGTGGGCAAGACCGTCTTCGCCGCCGCCGTCGCCATCGGGCTCGCGCGGCAGGGACGCCGCACGCTGCTCGCGTCGACGAATCCCGTCCACAGCCTGACGAGCCTGCTCGGCCAGGACGTGCTCGGCAAGCACGTCCCAATCGAGGGCGTGTCGAACCTCTGGGCCTACGAGATCGAGACCAAGGAGACCATCGAGCGCAGCAAGGTGCAGATCCGGGAGAAGATCCGGTGGTTCCTCAAGTTCGCCGATATCACCACCAAGGCCGACGACTTCGTCGAATCGGCGACGATGAACCCCGCGTTCGAGGAGTCGGCGATGTTCGAGAACATGATCGATCTCATGTTCAAGAACGAGTACGACGTCTACGTGTTCGACACCGCGCCCACCGCCAACGCGCGGCGCCTGCTCGGCATGTCGAAGGTCTACGCGCTGTGGGTCAACAAGATGATGAAGAGCCGCGAGGAGGCGCGCACGCTCCGGGAGATGCTCTCCTTCACGAAGAAGAAGGAGGCGGACCCGCTGATGGAGTACCTCGTCTCGTTCCGCGACCGGATGGAGCATGCGCGCGTGCTCCTCACGGACCCCGCGCTCACGGCGTTCTACTTCGTGACGCTGGCCGAGGCGCTGCCCATCGCGGTAGTCATGCGCTTCATCCAGTGGTTCAAGGACTTCGGCATCCCGGTGGGCGGCGTGCTCGTCAATATGGTCATCGACCGTGCATCGGTCGGTCCGGATGCCGCCGAGTTCGTGAAGAACCGCGTGGCGATGCAGCAGGAGCACATGCAGACGATCTGGCGGGAGTTTGACGGAGCCGTCCGCGCCGTGGTGCCGCTCTTCGAGACCGAGGTCCGCGGCGTGCCGATGCTCCAGCGCCTGTGCGACGCCATCTACGCGGCCGACGGCGTGAAGCCCGTGCCCGGTCACGGCGCCGGCCGGCCGCAGGAAGTCGCAGCGCGAACGTGATCACTGCGGGCGCAGCGACGAGCCGGCACGCTTGGCCCCCGATTGCCTAGCGCCGCGGCGCGGACCGCGTCGCCACCAACCTCGACGACTACCACCGTGTGCGCGCCGGCTTCACGTGGGCCACCGCGCGCGCGGCGCGATCATCTCGCGCTCCGCTGGCTCGGCCGAGCGGTGAGTGAAGAACGAGTTTTTCAACCAATCAGGCCGGAAGCCGTTGTTATGCTGGCTGGTCGGAGTGTCGAGCACACACAAGGCGGGCAGCTCAACAGCTCAACGACAAACATGGTGCCTCCATTTCGTTACCGACGGATTGGAGCGGGAGGATGAGTCAGAAACGCGAATTGCACTCCCGGTCACCGCCGCCCGCGCGACGGCAGTGCGCGGCAACCGCCCACCGCCTTCACCATGGAAACCGTGGCTGTCGAATATGCGCAATGCCCGTCCACGTGCCGGTCAGCGCGCACCGGCGTCGGCCGGATTCAGTGCCGGCGCCGGATTACGTCAGGCGATCTTGATCGTATGCCGCTTGGATTTCTCGACCTTTGGCAGAGTCAGTTCGAGCATGCCGTCTTTCAACTGCGCGCTCGCCTTCGATGCATCTACCGCGCACGGCAGCGTGACGGTGCGGCTGAATTCGCCGCTGCCGATTTCGCAGCGGTAATATTCAGCTTTCTCCTCTTTTGCCTCGCGGATGACCTTGCCCTTGATGGTGGCCGATGTGTCGTTCACCGAGACTTCGAGATCTTTCTTATCGACGCCCGGGACCTCGGCGCGTATGATGACATTCTCCTCGCCATCGAATACGTCCACGCGCGGCATCCTCATTTCGAACGGTTCGGCGAACTCGCTCAGAAGCGGCGACTCCCACCCCAACGGGCGCAGCCATCCGCGCGGGAAAATCCGCTCGAACAACCGGTCCACCTCATCGAATGGGCTTAACATCCTTCTTGGTGCGGCCTTCTCTATCTCCGTGCCTTTCCTTACCGTTACGTCCTGTCTGGTTTCGGTTGCCATTTCAGTTCTCCTTCCGGTTGATGCGTCAGTGTCACTGACCAATGTAGAATTGTGCGCACGCGCGGAAATCCCCGTATTGATGTAAATCAAGCTGGCGCGACGCTGGCGTGTAGATTCGGCGACCCGCGAAGAAAGTGCCGGCACAGCAAGCAGTTGCTGCTGTATCTCACGTTCCGCCATTTCGACGGGGCGGCGTTCATCATGGCGGGGCTGCCGTTCGCGCTGGTGGGCAGCTCCTGGTACGTGTACCTGCCCGGACACAACCGTCGGTGGCGAGTGCGGTGGGCTTCGTCGCACTGGACGGCCTCGCCGCCGAGTTCGGGGTGGTGATGCTACTTTTTTTGGGCGACGTAGAATGAGCGCCAACGGGATGCTTCTACGTGAACGCTTCAGTCATTGACGTCCGGGAAAATCAAGCGATCGCCGATAAGTTGCGCGAGGCGGCTGCTCTGCTCGAAGCCCAGGGCGCGAACCCGTTTCGAGCCGGCGCCTATCGAAAAGCGGCGGATACAATCGCCCGCCTGACGCGGCCGGTTCGCGAGACGTTCGACGCCGAGGGTGCCACGGGACTCGATGCACTGCCTCACATCGGCAAGGGCATCGCCACAGCAATCGCCGAAATCCTCATTACCGGTCGCTGGAACCAGCTCGAACGGTTGCGTGGGACGCTGGACCCGGTGAAGCTATTTCAGAGCGTGCCAGGCATCGGGCCACAGCTCGCCCAGCGCATACATGAAGCATTGCACGTCGACACACTGGAGGCGCTCGAAGCAGCAGCGCACGATGGGCGCCTCGAAAGCGTGCCGGGTGTGGGAGGACGGCGCGCGGCGGCATGGCGCGCGACGCTTGCCAATATGCTCAAGCGGGTACGTCCGAGAGATCAAGCTCCGCTGCCGGCGGTGGCAAGCCAACCCTCGGTCGCAACGTTACTCGAGGTGGACCGCGAGTATCGCCGGAAAGCTGAGGCCGGCAGCCTGCCGACCATCGCACCCAAGCGCTTCAATCCCGAAGGCAAGGCATGGCTTCCAGTGCTGCACACGCGCCGCGGCACGTGGCATTTCACAGCCCTATATTCCAACACCGCCACCGCGCATAAGCTCAAACGTACGCGCGATTGGATCGTCGTGTACTTTTACGATGACGACCACGTCGAGGGACAGCATACGGTTGTCAGTGAGACACGCGGCCCACTGGTCGGGCGACGCGTGGTGCGCGGACGCGAGGCAGAATGCCGGGAGCTTTACGCGCAGGAAGGAACGCGCCGCGACGCGCCGGCGTAGAAGCACCCGCCCTCGGTGCCCATTATCGATCCGGCTCGGCCACGAGCTCAGTGCCCGGACCGAAGCAGCGCCACGACGCACGGCAGGCGCGCCCTTCGGTCAGATAGCGAGCGCAGCGACCAACTCGAGAACAGAAACCGTGTCAGGATTAAGTTGCCACTTCACCAATTGTTCAGAACCATCCCGGCAGACTGAACAATATTCGAATTCCCGTACTTACCAAGGAACGGTGATCACGAAGTGACCGGGCCGGTTCACCCGCTTTACCTTTACCAATGACGCACGTACGACTCGGCCAGTTCAAGATAGTCATTTGCGCGCCGGCACCACTTGTCCGTGTCCCGCACCTCATGATCCGCGATGTGCCAGATGGCGATCCTGGCGCGCAGGCAGGCGCGGAACGCCTTGTAGAACCAGATCAGCTTGTCGGGGACAGTATCGCCCGTGGCTTCCAGATACTGACGCAAAACCTGATCACCGACAGGGGCGCCACCCAGGCGTTCGCACTCCATGGCCAGGTATGCGAATTCGTCGACAGGATCGAGCAGGCGGAATTCGCGCTTGAACTCCAGGCAATCGATGATCTTGGGCTCGGCGGTCAGGCAAATGTGTTCGGGCCTGAGGTCGCCGTGTGCGTCGACGATTTTTCCATCGCGGGCTCGTCGTTCAAGCAGATCGGCGTTCGCGCTCAGAAAGCGCCGCTGCGCCTGGGTGAGACGGTCGATCTGCGGCGTGGACAATTCGTAATCCGGTTTGCTTAGCTCCGCGTGGTTAGCGCGAATCTCACTCTCAAAACGCCCTCGGTATTCGGCTTCGCTCACAGCGACCGGAGCCGAGCGCTGATAGAACTCGCTAAGCAGATGGCTGAGCCTCCGCACGTCTTCGGCGCCGACCGTTCTGCCGCGTATCGCCGCATCCAGCATGCGGTGCGCGGGCAAGCGGCGCATCTTGACCAGCCAATCCACGATGCTTCCATCTCCACCCAGCTGGAGATTCCGATCAGCGCTCATGATGAGCGGCACGACGCCGTAATAAACATCACCGGCTAACCGCCGGTTTAGCTGCACCTCGCGTTCACAGTTCTGGCGCCGGGCCTCAATGGTGCTGAAGTCCAGGAACTCGTAGCGCACCGGTTTTTTCAATTTATAGACCAGTTCATCGGTCAAGAAGACCCATGACATGTGGGTCTCAATGACCTCAATTCCCGCGGGTCTGGCCGGATAGGCGCCGGGGCTTCGGAGAAACGCTACCTTCTCGTCGATAGACGCGTCGAGGCGGGATATGGATGTGTTCGGCATGGTGGATCTATCGAGCTTTACGTGACTTCGTTAGGTCGCTCGATCCCTCACCCCCAACCCCTCTCCCGAGGGGCGAGGGGAGCGTCGAGCGAGTCCGGATTTGTCATCCGGTTTCGAAATGATCGATACTTTGCGGCGGGACGCTCCGATCCGTCAACGACGTTCGCTGAAACGGTGGTCTCGTTTACTCGCGTCGGTCAACCTGGTTCTATGCCACTCATCTCCGCGTCGGGTTCCCCGCAATGGCGCAGTATTGCGGCTCGCGCGCCGTCGCGCAGATTGATCGCTGCGGCAAAGATATCCGGTATATCCAGCGGCGGCAGAATGGGGTCGGCAATGGTGACCAACAACGCGCCACGGCGCGGGAACCATTGGCCGGCGCGAAGCAGCGAGCGGCTGCCGCGGATGGCCACCGGAACGACAGGCACGCGGGCCCGCGCGGCAGCCGCAAACGCGCCGAGGTGGAAGGGCAGGAGTCCCGGAATCCGCGTGAAGGTGCCTTCGGGAAAGAAGACGAGCGGGCGTCCTTTCGCCGCCGCGCCGGCCATGCGCGTCGCGTCTTCGGCGCTCTGCTGCGTGGCAAACCGCTCCACGAATTCCGCACCCAGGCGCCGCAGGTAAACGCCGGCAACCCACTGTTCCCGGAGCTCCCGCTTCGCAACAAAACTGTAAGGCGCAGGCAGGGCGGCGACCAGGATCATGCCATCCAGGTAGCTCGCATGATTTGCGACGAGGACGCTGGAGGTGTCCCGCGGCAGGTTTTCCAGACCGCGCACCACGAGCGGCGTTCCGGAGAGCTTGAGGAACAGTCGTGCGGCAGCGTGTCCGATGGCCCAAGCCCACGCCGGGCGGGGCGTTGCGGCGGTCAGCAGCCAGGTGAGCGGCGCGACCAGCCAGAACACGGTCCAGACGTAGACGGCGTACAGAATCCCCGCGCCGACTATCCCCCAGCGACGAGCTTGCGGCAGCGCCGCGCGCACGATAAGCCGCGCCACCTGCCACCACGCCGCGCGTGGGCTGGCGCCGGCCAGCCCTGCTTCGTAAAGCTCACGGCTGGAGGAGCGGCGGATCTTGCCGCTCGAGGTCTTGAGTACAGTGTGCGGCGATGCCAACACGACCTCGTCCGGCGGCTCGCCGAGCACATCCAGCACCACATTGGAGACGGCGCCGCGCAGCGCTTCCCGAGCCGCCACATTAATTTCGCGCGTCTCCGCCAGCACCACCAGACGCTCGGTGCCGGACTGTGGGTCCGGGCTGCCGAAGACCGCGACACACCCCTTGCGCACACCGGGCAGTTGCCCCACCGCTTCTTCCAGCTCGTGGGGATAAATGTTGCGCCCGCCGCGAATAATGATGTCCTTGACCCGGCCGGTGACGTAGATGTCGCCCTCCGCCATGTAGGCCCGATCGCCGGTGTCCAGCCACTCGCCGTGGAACAGGCGCCGGGTCTGCTCTGGATTGCGGTAATAACCGCTGGTGGCGGAAGGCCCCTTGAATTCCAGCTTCCCTTCGACACGCTCGCCCACTTCCAGTCCCGTTTCGTCCACGATGCGCACCTGATGTCCCGAGAGGGGCCGTCCGCATGCCACGAAGCGCAGCGGATTCGCATCGTCCGGCGCGGCGGACAAGGCTTTGCGCTGGAGCTCGAACGGCTCGCGGCGGATACGGTCGATCACCGCGCCGCGACCCACCGGCGGAAACAACAAACCCACTGAAGACTCGGCCAATCCGTAGACCGGCGTAACCGCTTCGGGCCGCAAGCCGTACCGGGCAAAGTGCTCCCGAAAGCGAACGATGGTGTCCGGGCTCACTGCCTCGGCTCCGTTGAATGCAATCCGCCACGAACTCAAGTCAAGCCCCGCGAGCTGGGCGTCGTCGATGCGTCTCAGGCAAAGCTCGTAGGCGAAATTGGGTCCCGCCGAAAGGGTGCCGCGGTAGCGGTGAATTGCCCACAGCCATCGCTCCGGCCGGGCGAGGAAAGCGAGCGGCGACATGACGACCAGGGGCAGGCCGACGTACATGCTGCCCAGCCATGCACCGATCAAACCCATGTCATGGTACAGCGGCAGCCAGCTTACGAACACGTCTTGCGAGCTCACCTGCACGGCACGCGCCATCGCGCGGATGTTGGCGAGCAAATTGGCATGGGTGAGGACAACGCCTTTGGGATTGCCGGTGCTGCCGGAGGTGTATTGTATGAAAGCGACATCCTCGGCTTCAGCCTGGACGGGTGCGGGTTCACCACGCTTCTTCATCAGCTCCGCGCCCGTCACCACCCGGCGCAGTCCGGGAACATGGGCTTCCAGCAGACGCGCCACCCCCATGGCTTCGGGAACCGTGACCAGGATCGCTGCTTGCGCGTTGGCGAGTATGCCGCCGTGGCGGCGCACGTGCTCCTCGATCTGCGACAGCCGCACCGGCGGATAGATCGGCACCGGGATGCCGCCGGCGAGGAGAATGCCGAGATAGACGTAGAAATACTCCGGGGAGGTGGGCAGCATGATCGCCACTGTCTGCCTCGCCTCCAGGCCCTCGCTCTGGAGTCCGGCGGCCACCGCCAACGCACCCGCCTTCAGCCTGGCGTAGCTGATCTGCTCTTCGCCTCCATCCGCCAAGTAGACGATCTGCACGCGGTCCGCGTGCTCGCGCACGTGCCAGTCGAGCACTTCGAGCAAGGTGGCGGCATCCGTTGGCTCCGCTTCTGCGCCCTTCGACGGACGCATGGGCGCAGCGCGCGTTGTGGCCGGCGGCAGGGCTCCAGCCCGCGTGCTCGCCGAGCGCAGCGCAGTCAGCAAGTCGCGAGGCGTCTCCGCGAGTTGCAGCGTGTTTTCCGGCAACGTGACGCCGAAGCCCCGCTCGATCCTGAGCAGGAGTTCGACACGCGCGAGACTGTCCAGCCCGAGATCGCGGTCGAGCGTCGCATCCAGGCTGATCACGGCGGGCGCCTGCGCGCCGGAACGTACTTCGATAACGACCGCGCGCACGATATCAAGCAGGACGTCGACGCGAGACGTTGGATCAAGGGCCCGTTTGGGCGCGTCCGTCACCTCATTCATGGCGCAGCCAACCCCGAAAATCAGCTCTTGCCGCTGCCCCGCGCCACACCGGCCATGCCGAGCTCTTCGAAGAAGCGCGCAAAGCGCACGGCGGTTGGCATTGTTTCGACTTCTTCGTGGCGGCGCGGACGGGCAGCAAGCCGCTAGCAGCCTGTCGGACTTAACAGCCCGTACACGCTGCTAACAGCAAAACCGGCTGGCAATTCATAATAAACCCAGCCGAAGCGGTCGAATTTGAGGAAAAGCGCGGGTGAATTCGCATATCGGTCATCCTCTTCTGCAATTCTCCTGGGGCCGGTTTTGCATTAGGAGTTTGTCGGGGCTGAGTCCGACAAACTCCTAGGCGGCCCCTCGCACCTTGAAGTGGCCGTCCAATTGCGCAAGCTTCTGCACGACGCCGGTGTATTCGAGCTCGGACATCGGCAGCATGGCCGCGCCGAAAAAACCCTGGCGGCGCATCTCGATTGCCTTGACGGCGACGCGGTCTCGCACCGCGTTCCAGAACGGATGGGCGAAGCAGTCCTGCGGTTCGCTGAGAACGCCGTTATGCTCCGAAAACGCCGCGCAGCTCACGAGAGGCGGGCCGTCGAAGTAGCTGGTGCCCGTATTGAGCGCCACCGGCATGAGCGGCATGTTGTGCGAGCCGCGCATGCCGCCGGCGACGAAATGTCCCACCGCATACGGCGCCAGAACCTCGCCGGTGGCCGGGAAGTGCATTTGCACGCGCACCAGCATCACCGGGTCGTCCTTCCCCGTGTACTTGCCGGCGATATTGTGCAGCCGCGAAGTGGCCACCGCCACCGCCTGCTGGCCGCTCGCGCGCGACCACACCGACTCCACCACGTAGCGTTCGGCATCCCGCAACAGCGCCGCGATGTCGTACATCTGCTCGGGCGCGTCGAGCTCGATGATCCGGTCCCCTTCGGTGTGATTGACATCCATGATGACGAAGCGGAAGCCGCGCGACATGTCGGGTGAGAGGATGAGCCCCGGCGTGTTCATCACATCGGCGAAGGCGAGGTAGAGCGGGAGGTTGTAGGCACCCGGGTCGGTCTTGTCCGCGGCGAACAGAAGAAACGGTTCGCTCGGACGGTCCTCGATCTCCATCTCGGCCACCGCCGGACCCATGCCTTTGACGTTGCCGGAGAACGCGTCCTTGAGCAGATCCTGGCCGGCGCCGTAAAGCCCCTGTTCCTTGGCAACGCGCGTGCCGGCGATGAACGCATCCCATGCCAGGCGGTGAACCTGCTCGTCGCTCACGCCGCGGGTGTGCGTCATGAGAATCGCAATATCGTCCCCGGTGTGGCCGATGTAGCTGTCGATCAGCAGTCCGGCGCCGTGTTCGTGGATGTGGGTGCGAACGGCCTCCAGCAAGCGACGCGACGGCGCGATGTGGCCGCCGATGGAACCGATGTCGGCCTTGATGACACTCAGGGTAAGCTTCATGTGCTATCTCCTCGTTCCGGGGTCGGCGTTTGAAGGGTCTTCAATGATTACTCCACATCCGGCGCGGCACCTTGACCAGGATCAAACTCTTGGTTGCCCGCATACTGCTTAGCGCTCGCTACTCGTCGAGTTCATGATCCAAGTTGCCGGCGGGCATCCGTCCGCCTCCCGCGTCGGGCTCAAGCCAAAATAAACATAACCCAAAACTGCGCATCAGCTCTTGATTTAACGCAAACCGGCTGCGGCTGGAGCGCGCATACTTAAAAAATGAGGCGGCCGGCCCAAGGTGCTCTGTTTGCAAAGCAGGCCCACCGCATGATGGCCGGATTGAGTTAAATACAAGATGTACTATTTCCTACCTCGCGCCCTGCCTGAAGGCCTGGAAGCGCTGACGGAACTGGCGCTGGATTTGCGCTGGACCTGGAGCCACGCCAGCGATGCGCTGTGGCGGAAGCTCAATCCGGAGCTTTGGGAGCGCACTCGCAGTCCATGGGCTATTCTGCAGAACACCTCGCAACAGAGCCTTGAGGCGCTGGCCGGGAATCCAGTTTTCCAGGAGGAGCTGAAGCGCGTTTTCGAGGAGCGGCAACGCTACCTGAGCGAGCCGGGTTGGTGCGCGCAGGCCTATCGGGATCTCGGCATCAAGACGGTCGCGTATTTCAGCATGGAGTTCGGTTTGAGCGAGGCGTTTCCTCTTTACGCCGGCGGTCTGGGCATCCTGGCCGGGGACTATCTCAAGACGGCGAGCGACCTCGGCGTACCGGTGGTCGGCGTGGGATTGCTCTACCAGGAGGGTTACTTTCGCCAAATGCTCGACGCCAGCGGCAGGCAACGGGAAGCTTACCCCTATAACGATCCGACCAGTCTGCCGAATCAGCCTGTGATCGGTCCCGCAGGTGCATGGCTGCGGATTGCGTTGGAGCTGCCCGGCCGCACGCTTTATCTTCGGGTATGGCAGGCGAATGTCGGCCGCGTTCGCCTCTACCTCCTGGATAGCAATGACCTGTTAAATGGCCCGGGCGACCGCGGCATCACCGCCAAGTTGTACGGCGGCGGGGCTGAGATGCGACTGATGCAGGAGATTGTTTTGGGCATTGGCGGCTGGGCGATGCTCGACAAACTGGGCATCGAGGCCGATGTCTGCCACCTGAACGAGGGACACGCGGCGCTCGCCGTGGTGGAGCGTGCCCGGCAGTTCATGAAAAGAACGGGCGTATCATTTTGGGAAGCGTGGTGGGCAACTCGCGCCGGCAACGTGTTCACCACCCATACCCCGGTGGCGGCGGGCTTTGACGTGTTCTCGCCCGATGCGATCCAGCAGTATTTCCGCAACTATGTCGCGGAACTCGATACCCCTTTGCGGGATTTTCTGGCGCTCGGCCGCAAAAACCACCTGGATGACGAGGAACCCTTCAACATGGCCTATCTGGCGCTGCGCGGTTGCGCGATGGCCAACGGGGTCAGCCGATTGCATGGGGAAGTGAGCCGTCATCTTTTCCACGAACTGTACTCCGGCTGGCCGGAATGGGAAGTGCCGATCAGCTGCGTCACCAACGGCATCCACGTCCCTTCCTGGGATTCGCCGTGGGCGGACCGGTTGTGGACCAGCGCCTGCGGCAAGGACCGCTGGCTCGGCACGGTGGAAAACCTCACTGAAGCCATCCGGGCAATTGACGATGAGACGCTGTGGAGATTTGCCGCAGAGGAGCGCCGCGACCTCGTTCACTATGCGCGCGAGCACCTGGCATGGCAGCTCGGACAGCGCGGGGAATCCCCGGAACGGGTGAGAGAAGCCGCTCAGGTCCTCGATCCGAATATCCTGACCTTGGGTTTCGCGCGGCGTTTTGCCGAGTACAAACGTCCCAATCTCCTGTTGCACGACCCGCAACGCCTGGCGCGTCTGCTGTTGAATCCCGGGTATCCCGTGCAGATCATCATCGCCGGTAAGGCGCACCCCGAGGATGAAGAAGGCAAGCGGTTGGTTCAAGCATGGTTCAATTTCGTCAATCGGCCCGAAGTGCGCGCCCGCGCGGTATTCCTGGAAGACTATGACATAGCGCTCGCGCAGCAGTTGGTGCAGGGCGTAGACCTCTGGATCAACACGCCCCGCCGGCCATGGGAGGCCTGCGGCACCAGCGGCATGAAAATACTGGTGAATGGCGGCCTCAACCTGTCTACACTCGATGGCTGGTGGGCCGAGGCCTACAGCCCGGAGGTCGGGTGGGCGATCGACGCGGCGGAACAGCCGGGTCTTGACCGGGACGCAGCGGACGCCGGCGAGCTCTATCGTCTGCTCGAACAGGAGGCGGTTCCGATGTTCTACGACCGCGACGCCCGGGGAATTCCACGGGCCTGGGTCAAACGCATGCGCGCCAGCAAGTCAAAACTGGCACCCTCGTTCAGCAGCAACCGCATGCTGCAGGAGTACTTGGATAAGTTCTACCGGCCGGCCGCGGCGGCGTTCCAACGTCGCAGCGACGGCCAAGGAAAGCTGGCAAAAGAGCTTCGTGCGTGGCAGACGAGACTCGCCGCGAGCTGGCACGAAATTCACTTCGGCAGATCGCAGGTGGAGCGGCAAGGCGATCGATGGCGCTTTGATGTTCCGGTATATCTGGGGGAAATTTCGCCGGAATGGGTAAAGGTGGAACTTTATGCCGACCCTGAGCCGGGGCGAGAACCGATACGGCAATCGATGGCGCGCGGCGGCCCTATTCCCGGGGCAATAAACGGGTATGTCTATGGGGCGAGCGTGCCCGCTTCGCGCCCGGAGTGGCATTTTACGGCCCGCGTCACGGCGTATCATCCGGAGGCATTCACGCCAATCGAATCGGCGCTGATATTGTGGCAGCGGTAAGCCTCACGAGCTCGCGCTCGCCGCGCGCGCGGGCTGCTGGTGCTGCAACACTTTCAGGTCTTCTTCGGTCAGCGTTTCCTTCTGCAACAGCAGCTGCGCGCCCTGTTCGAGCGCGGCGCGCTTTTCAGTGACGATCGCCGTCGCCTTGTCGAAGGCGTGCTTGACGATGTCGCGCACGGCACAGTCGATCTCGCGTGCGGTTTCCTCGCTGAATTCGCGTTGGCGCAGTGCCGCGCCCGGGATGTCGAGAAAGGAAGGCCGGTCCGCCTCATAGGCGACGTGGCCGAGCTTTTCCACCATGCCGAAGCGGGTGACCATGCTGCGCGCGATATCGGTGACCTTGACCAGATCGTCAGCGGCGCCGGTCGAAAAGTATCCGAACACGGCCTGTTCCGAGGCGCGTCCGCCCAGCAGCATCGTCAACTTGTTTTCGAGTTCGGCGGGCGTCATCAGGAAGCGGTCTTCGGTCGGACGCTGGATGGTGTAACCGAGCGCGCCGACGCCGCGCGGAATGATCGAAATTTTGTGCACCGGATCCATGCCCGGCAGCGACATCGCGACCAGGGCATGCCCCATCTCGTGGTAGGCCACGATCTTGCGCTCGGTTGGATTGAGGATGCGGCTTTTCTTTTCCAGTCCCGCGATAATGCGCTCGATCGCGCCGGTGAAATCTTCCGGGGCCACCGCCTCCGCACCGCGGCGTGTGGCAAGCAGCGCCGCCTCATTGACCAGGTTGGCGAGATCGGCGCCGCTGAATCCCGGCGTGAGCGCCGCGATTTGCTCGGCATCGACATCCTCGCGCAACCGCACCTTCTTGAGGTGCACCCGCAAGATCTGCACGCGGCCTTTCTTGTCCGGGCGATCGACCAATACCTGGCGGTCGAAGCGCCCCGCGCGCAGCAGGGCCGGGTCGAGGATCTCGGGCCGGTTCGTCGCCGCGAGCAGCACCACGCCCGACGTTGGATCGAAGCCGTCCATCTCGGACAGCAGCTGATTCAGCGTCTGCTCCTTTTCATCGTGACCGCCGAGTCCGTAGGCGCCGCGCGCCCGCCCCAGCGCATCCAGCTCGTCGATGAAGATGATGCAGGGGGCCTTGGCGCGCGCCTGTTCGAACAGATCGCGCACGCGCGCCGCGCCGACGCCGACAAACATCTCGACGAACTCCGAGCCGTTGATCGACAGGAACGGTACAGCGGCTTCGCCGGCCACCGCGCGCGCGAGCAGTGTCTTGCCGGTGCCGGGCGGACCGACCAGCAGCACGCCCTTGGGCACGCGCCCGCCGAGCCGGCTGTAACGCTTCGGGTCTTTGAGAAAGCCGACGACTTCCATCAATTCTTCCTTGGCTTCGTCGACACCCGCTACGTCCTCAAAGGTGACCTTCGTATCGCTTTCGAGATAGACCTTGGCCTTGCTCTTCCCGATCGTGAGAAAGCCGCCGCCGAGCCCCTGTTTTTCGGCGAAGCGGCGCATGAGGTAGAGCCAGATCACGAAGAATGCCGCCGCCGGCACCACCCACGACAGGATGTCATGCAACAGAGTGCTCTTTACCACGCCGGCGAACTTGACGTTGTACTGTGCGAGATCCCTGGCGAGGTCGGGATCGACGCGCACCGCAACGAAGCGGGTGCGGCCGTCGGGCAGCGGCTGTCTGAACGTGCCCTCGACGCGATCGGGCAGGATGCTGATTTCCGCGATCTTGCCATCCTTGAGATAAGCCTGGAACTCGCTGTAGCCGATCGGCTGCACGGTACGCGCCTGGAGCCACAGGTTTTGTATCCACAGCATCGCGATGATGGTGACGATCAGATACCAGATGTTGAACTGTGTCTGTTTTTCCATGAGTCATCTCTCGCTATGAAAATGCGCGGCGCCGGCGCTGTAAAAACGTCCGGATGATTTCACTTTCTTCCGCGTGGCCACATTGTGTCGAGGTGCCGTCAGACCAGCATGCGGGCAAGGCGCTGCGCGTCCCGCGGCGCGTGCCCCGCATCGGTGTTGTCGAAGTAGATGTGCACATCGCGTCCCTGTGCCAGCCACAACCGGGTGCGTTCAGCCCAGCCGAGGAGTTCCCGCCGGGTGTAGGGCGAGCAGTAGGTAACGCGGTGCCCGTGCAGCCTCACGTACACGATATCGGTTGTCACCGTATCCCACAGGGGCCAGTCAGCGGAATCAGACTGGCAGGCGGCGAGGCGGTGACGGCGCAAACAAGCCGCGGTCGATTCGGCAAACCACGACGGATGCCTGAATTCCAAAGTATGCCGGGTCGCCCGCCAGGTATCGAGCAACCGTGCGAACCGCTCCAGGCGCGGCAGATCGCGCTTCAGGCCGGCCGGCAGCTGCCACAATATCGCGGCGAGCCGTCCGCCCAGCGCTGCACCAGCCTGCTGTTGCCGGACAAACGTTTCCAGAGGAACCTCCAGCTTCATGACATGGGTCAGATAGCGGTGGCCCTTGATCGCGAACCGGAAATCGGGCGGCGTTTGTTCCAGCCAGCCGGCAAAAGTGCTCGGCTTCAGCTGATGATAAAAAGTGGCATTCACCTCGACTGCGCGGAAATGCCGCGCATAATGCGCCAGCCACGCTCTGCGCGGGACACCCGCGTAAAAATCCGCCCGCCACGCATCGTAAGTCCAGCCGCTGGTGCCGACGTAAGCTTGTCCTTGCATCACCACACGCTCGGCTTTGGGCGTGCCTCCGTGTCATCCGCAACCCGGCTTCATTTTGCCGGAGCTGTTTGGGGCCGGGTTGATCTGCATCAATAGGAAGACGCGCGGGATGCGCAAGAACGGCAGGCCGATATCCGTGCCAGCGTTTCCACCAGGCGGTCTGCTTCGCGCCGACTTAACTCGCGACCGGTCCGCCGAACGCTGCTTCGAGCTCGGCGCGGAGTTCCGCCTCGCGCCCGGCGTAGCGCGGCGAGAAATGGAACGGAATGACGACGCGCGCGCCCGCCGCCCGTGCCATCGTGCCGGCCTGGCGCGCGGTGAGGTGCTTCTTCTCCTGTGCATGGCCGACATCGGCATCAAGGAACACCGACTCGATGAAAAGCAGGTCCGCGCCGCGGACGAGTTCCACAACGCGGCGCAGGTTGTCCTCGTGAAAGGCGACGTCGGTGACGTAGCAGATCTTCTGCCCCTGCACGAGCTGCAGCGCCTGCGCCTTCAGCTCGCCAAGCATCACCTCGCGCTCGTGAATCACCCCATGCTCCTTCCACCATGCAAGCACCGGCTCGTCGTCGGGCCGGCCCGCGAGCACCGCGCGCTTCATCTCCTTCAACCACGGCCCGGTCTGCAGGCCCATGGCGAGCAGACGGTTCTTCCATACGTTGATGTGCATTCCTTCTTCGATCGCGAAGCCGAGGCACGGCGTGCGGTGGTCGAGCGGCGTGGCACGCACGCGGAAGCCCTCCTCCTCGAGGAGCACGCCGCCGCTGACGGTCGAATCGGGCAGCGCTTCACGTTCGAACCGCAGCCTGGAGCGCTCTTAGCGGGGTGCGACGGCGATGCGCGTGAGCGCGCCCTGCGGCGAGGTCGTGAAGCGCACCGGCAGGAATTGCTCGATGAGCCACATCGCCGTTCTGGCGTGGCTGGTGAACTCGCGCGTGGTGAATGACGATTCCCCGCCGGCGAGCGCCAGATAGACGAGAATCTGGTCCGCTGCGTGCACATCGATCGTTGCATGAGCGGCGAGATCCGCGGCGAGTTCGCTGCCGACAGCCTCACCAAGCGTCTCCGCACGCACCCCACGCTCGGCGACACGGCCCGCGCCGACCACTGTGTGCTCGAATTGCGCCCACATCACTACCGCTCCACCTTGCCCGATGGCTTCCTCGTCCGCAACGATAGCAGTTTCGCACCGGACCGGCACGTCGCGGGGCCCGAGCCGCTTGAGCGCGGCGGCGCCCATCCGCTCGGCGATATGCATCGGCAGGTGGGCAATGTGCGCCAGACCGCCGATTTGCAGTGATTGTCCCACCGCCTCGAGACAAAGTGGCCGCAGCCGGCTCGGGTTGAGCGAGACCTCCACCACGCCGCCACCGCGCGGGTAGTAGCCCCGGCGCCGTGTGACAAGGCGCGCGTGGACACCCATGCGCGAGATGAGCGCCAGCACGACCTCGCGCAGGTAATCGAGCGGCGGCGCGCCGCGAATGTCAGTGCCGCCGGTGACGCGAATCCGGAAGCTTGCCCGCGCCGCAACCATGACCGGAAGCAGCGCTTGCAGCACCAATGTGACGCTGCCCGCCGTTCCTACGTCGAAGGCGAATTCGCCGCCGCGCAGGCTGCTCGGCGCGAACACGATCTCCTGGGAGCGCAACGCGAGCCCATCGACACGAGCGCCGCAAAGCACGGCGACAGCGTGAACCGCTGCGAGATGTTGCGGCGCGAGTCCGGGTTCATCGCGCTTGGCCCGGATGGCGCGGAACCGGAGAGGAGTACCGGTCAGCGCCGCAAGCGCAACGGCCGTGCGCAGCAGCTGTCCACCGCCTTCGCCATGGGAACCGTCGATATCCAGCATTCGGAATTCCCGGCCGAAGCGTCAGGGCCCAAGGGTATAAGCATGCGCGCCTGGCTTGAGCTGAGGCAACTTGCGCGCCGCGTCGAGCATTACGTGGGCGGCGAACGTCGCCACGTCAAACCGTGCTTCCAGGAGCAGGCTCTGGTGCGCGCCCGCACTGCCCGTGCCGTAGCGCCTGAGCAGGACGCCGGAACCCCCGGCCTCGACTGCGGCGAGGTCCGGGACGGGGAACACAAACGTCTCTTCGCCGGCGTAGAGCGGATCTGCGGTAATCGCCCGCTCGACATCGCGGATGCTCGTGCGCTCGTCGAGCTTTACGTAGACGTAGTGCTGTATCCGCCGGTCGACGGTGCGGCGCTCGCAGACGAGAGCCCCTGCCACGCCCGGAATGGATTCGACGGCGGAATGATGCAGGCTGACCCCGGGGTGAACTCCCGCTTCCGTGTGTCCGCACGGAATCAGCACCTCGAACAGCCGCCGCATGAGCTGCAGTACGCCCGGATCCCATCCTGCGCCGACGACGGCGGCAACGTGGTGATGCCGCGCCGCCACATCGAGCGCCACGTAGTGTGCCTCCAGCGCGCGGGCTTCCAGTATTGCGCATTCGACCACCGCTACGCGTTGTTGCAGGATCTCGCGCGCGACACCGAGCACCTGCTCTGCCGGCACGCAGATCAGTGCGGCATCGACGTTTTTTAGTTCGCGCAGGTGGCCGGCGACGGCTGTGTGTTCCAGCGGAGGCGACAGCGCAATCGGCTCGCCATGACGCACTACCCCGGCGAGATCGAGATCGTGGCAGTCGCGCAGAGCTGTCGCGCAGGCGCGGCCAAGCCGCCCGAACCCGACGACCGCGAGCCGCAGCCGCGTCATGCCTCCAGCCTCCCGCGGCATGCCGGAACGCCGTGCGTCGCCGCACGCCCGGCTTCCGGTGTGCTTCCATGTAATCTGCAACCCGGCTTCATTCTGCCGGAGCCGTTTGGCGCGGGCTTGATCTGCGTCAATATGAAGACGCGCGGAATGCGGATCATTGGAGCAATGTTGGGCGTGATTGCAGCGCCGGCAAGCGCTATCCGGCACGCCGGTCGCCGCGACGCCGCCAACATGCGATCCAAGCGACAACGAGGAAACGCCATGTCAACCTTTGTGATGGTTACCCGCGTCGACCCCGCCGCATTGCGTTCACCGCAATCACTCGAGGACCTCGAACGCCAGGTCTCCGAAAGCATCCGCGTGCAGTGCCCGAAAGTGAAATGGCTGGCAAGCTACGCCGTGCTGGGGCCTTATGACTACGTCGATATTTTCGATGCGCCCGACATCGAAACGGCGGCCAAGGTGTCGACCTTGGTACGAACCAACGGCCGCGCGCACTCCGAAATCTGGGTCGCGACCGAGTGGGCGAAATTCAAGCGCATGGTGCACGCCATGCCGAAGGGCCGAAAATAGCGGGAGTGCACCGCTGCGTGCGCCTTTTGACCGGAAAGCCATCCGGATGGCGCACTACTCGAAGCGTATGAGATTCTCCGCCACGGCATCCTTGCCGAAGCGTCGGATGAGCGCGTCGATCTCAGCGAGCAGCGTATCGTCCTCGTCAGGATCAATGGCGCCTTCGCCCACCAGTCGCGCCGTCAGGCCATTCACCATCGCCTGCCGCACGGCACCCAACGTCGGGTTCCTGGGAAGCCGGACGCCGGTCATCGCCGTCTCGATGATCCGCGACAGACCTTCGCTCGCTTTGGCGGCGACGAAATCGATGGCGAGCATCTCTTCGCCGTACTCCTCGATAAGGCTCTCGATTTCGGCCAGCGACGATGTCCGGTCCTGCGGGTGCATTCTCACCTCGGCTGCCCTGCTGCTCTCGTGCAGGGCAGCCCGCACGTCTTCCAATGTCGGCGGGTCGTCCCGGTCCGGGTCGTTGACCACCTTGGCGATGAACGCGGACAGTATCGCGCTGACGCGCGTGGCAACGTCGATGGGAGCTCTCACGGCTATGTCTCCTTTCAGTGGGGGTCTGCGTCCTAAGGCGTCTTCGCCTGGACGTTGCGGTTACGCGGCGGGCTGGCGCGCTGATCCGACGGTACGCCGGCCCGATCCGCCGTCACTTGGCAATGGGGTCTCTTGTTGGCGGCGTCGAAATGGTTGCGCCAGTGGAAGGGGCGAAGATTTTCGGGCGTGTCCGGTTCGCCGCTGGAGATATTCTGGATCTTCCATCCGAATTCGGAATCGTCGTGACCGAACTGGTTGCGCAGCATCCATGCTCCGCAGGCGTCCTGTCGCCAACTGGACGGATCGGCTTCGGGTATCACTCTACCGTGTTGCCACACACTATCGACCTGCTCTTGGGTTAGGTTCATGTTCTGAGTTCCCTGGTATGAACGGGCGCTGGTCGCCTCCTGGACGGGGCTCAAGCAAGATAAACATAATGCAAAATCACGCATCGGACCTTGATTTAACGCAAACCTGCGGCGCGCGGGCAGTGCCGTGCTCCTGATGACGCATGTCGAGCCGGTCGCGAAGATTGCCGACCGCGCGTCCTGCCTGTGCGGAGGACGCGTTACCTTTACGGGTGATCCGGCAGCAGCGGCCGAACATCACCGGTCGCGGCGCTGCGCAACCCGTGGCCTGTTTCCCAACGGCACTGATTGCCCGCCGGAGTAACATAATTCCCATGCACCGCTACGACGCCACCTATATCGCCGAACTCGCGACTCGCGTGTTTGCTGACCGCAAGGAGGCTGCCGCATGGCTCGATCGGGCGAGCGTTCAACTCGGTGGACGCTGCCCGCGTGAAGTCCTCGGCACCGAGGACGGGGCCCGCCGCATCGTGGAGCTGCTGACACAGATCGACGATGACGACAGGCTGCACGGCGGCGGCATCACCGGGCAGCGCTAAGCTGCGCGTCTGACGGCGAAAGCGTCTTGAGTGAACCCGGGGTCGGCCTCAGGCGCCGTCGCGCGCGGCTAAAAGCAAAACCGCCTGCGGATTGGGAATGAATCTGACGCTTGCGACCGCTCTTGTCTTCCAATGGGCGCGCGAGCAGGTTCAAAATGAGCTGTTCACTGCCTTTTTCTTCCATTTTCGTGCAGGCCGTTTTGCATTAGGAGTTTGTCCGACCCAAGTCCGACAAACCCCTAGGGCAGCCTGTTTGATCTGCATCAACATTCATACTCGGGATACTCGTATCCTTGTATCGGTAATCAGTCCAAACAGACTGGAACAGGCAAGGAGTTCTGACGTGACACACCTTATTCCCGAAACGCCTCCCGATTATGACAAGACCCGTATCATTGAGCGTCCCGACGGGTTTTATTGGCAGTCCAAGGTGAACGGCCGGGAGTTCGGACCGTTCGTTTCCCTGATCGAAGCGGTTCAGGACATGCAATACAAGGGGGAAAATGGACCCGAGCCCGGCGTGACCGTTGAGGAGGCGGAAGCCAGTCTCGGAATCGCCGAGTGGACTGACCCCACGACCGGCGAACCGGCGGAGGAAAGCGTTCCCAGACTGGAAGAGCACTGAAGCGGCGCGCCCGGGAGCGAGAATCTCGGGACAACGGCCCAGTAAAACGTTCGGCCACTGTGACCTAGATCAAAGCGTCAACTTGAAAGCGGCGTATCTTTCAATCCATGCAAATACCGCTACAGATTACATTCCGGAATCTCAAGCGATCGGAGGCTGTGGGAGCCAAGGTCCGCGAGTACGCGGAGAACCTGGAGAAGTACTGCGATCGCATTATGGGCTGTCGCGTGATGGTCGAAACCACGCACCAGCATCACGAGCATGGCAATCATTACCACGTCCGGGTTGACGTGACCGTCCCCGACCGGGAGCTTGTGGCGAGCCGGGAGCCGGATGAGCATCACGCATACACGGACGTGTACGTCGCAATTCGCGATGCATTCGATACGATGCGCGGGCAACTTGAGGATTACACGCGGCGCCAACGCCGCCAGGTCAAGGCACACGAAGTGCCTCCGCACGGCAGAATAACGGAACTGCTGCCGGATGAAGAGTCCGGGCGGATCGAGACGCTCGACGGCCGGCTGGTCTATTTCCACAGGAACAGCGTGATCAACGCGGATTTTGACAAGCTGCAAGTTGGTGACGAAGTGCGTTTCGTCGAAGAGGCGGGTGAGCGCGGTCCCCAGGCGAGTACTGTCCAGCTTGTCGGCAAGCACCACATCGTGGGGTAGAACCGCGAGTCGTCAGTACACGCCTCTCTCACAACGCATCATGCGTCCATTATCGAGACGGGCTCTTTGAGACGGCCGCTGCAAATGCCCCGATCGGAACCGGCGCTGTACTTGATACCTGTCGGCAAGACGTGAAGTCTCGATCACTGCATGCTTCGCCCTGCGCGTTGGGCCGCTTCGATTTGCTGCTCTACCTCGAGCACGAGCTTGCGCGTCTGCAGGAGGGTGTCCGGATTGACGCTGATCGAATCGATGCCGATCCGCACGAGGTATTCGGCGATCTCGGGAAAATCCGAAGGCGCCTGGCCGCAAATGCCGCAGTGTCTGCCGTTGCGATGGGCGCCGGTCACTGCAAGGCGGATCAGCTCCTTGACCCCTTCGTCGCGCTCGTCGAAGTCGAAGGCCACGATTTCGGAATCGCGGTCGACGCCGAGCGCGAGCTGCGTGAGATCGTTGGAACCGATGGAGAAACCGTCGAACAGACGCGCGAACCTGTCAATCAGAATTACGTTGTTGGGGATTTCGCACATCACGTAGATCTCCAGGCCCGCCTCGCCGCGCGCAAGCCCGTGCCCGGCCATGGTGGCGAGCACGAGCTCGGCCTCCGCGATGCGCCGGCAGAAGGGGATCATCAGCTTCACGTTGTCGAGCCCCATCGCTTCGCGCACCCGCCGCATCGCGCGGCATTCGAGAGCAAAACCGTCGGCATAAGCGGGATGCGCATAGCGCGAGGCGCCGCGAAATCCGATCATCGGATTTTTCTCGGCCGGCTCGAACGACCGGCCGCCCAGCAGTGACGCATATTCGTTGGTCTTGAAGTCGGACATGCGCACGATCACGGGCTTCGGGTAGAACGCGGCGGCGATGGTGGCGACGCCTTCGGACAGCCGCTCGACGAAATAGTCGGCAGGTGTCGCGTAGCCCAGCGCGAGCTGCTCGACCGCGCTGCGCTCGGCCGGATCGGCGATGCGCTCCGGATGCGCGAGCGCCATCGGGTGGGCCTTGATGTACTCGGTAATGATGAACTCCATGCGCGCCAGTCCGACGCCGTCGTTCGGGAGAAAGCTGGTGCTGAACGCGATGTCCGGGTTGCCAAGGTTCACCATGACGTGAGTGCGCGGCCGCGCCAGCGCCTCCACATCCACTTGCGAAATCTCAAATGGAACCGCACCCGCATACACCCTGCCTACCGTGCCCTCGGCGCACGATACTGTGATCTCCTCGCCTGTGGCGATCCGCTGGGTGGCGCCCTCCGCCCCGACGATGGCTGGAATGCCGAGCTCGCGGGCGACGATCGCCGCATGGCAGGTGCGGCCACCGTGATTGGTGACGATTGCCGCGGCGGTTTTCATCACCGTACCCCAGTCCGGGGCCGTCGTCTCAGCGACCAGAATCTCCCCGCTGCGGAATGCGGCGAGTTCGGCGGGTGAGTGGATAACGCGCGCGCGTCCCGACGCGATGTTCTCGCCCACCGCACGCCCGGCGGTTTTCACGGGCGCTGTGCCCGTGAGGCAGTACCGTTTGAGTACGCCACCAGCGCGCCGCGACGCAACGGTCTCCGGCCGCGCCTGGATGATATAGAGCTCGCCATCGAGACCGTCCTTCGCCCATTCCAGGTCCATCGGCATCGCCCGTCGGGCCATGGCGCTGTAGCGTTCCTCGACCTTTATTGCCGCACCCGCCAGTGTCAGAACCTCGTCGTCGGTGATGCAGTAGCGCCCGCGCTCTTCCGGGGTTGTCGGCACATTGCGTGTCGCCACGCCATCCCCTTTTGACGCATAACCCATTTTCAGCTCCTTGGTACCAAGACTGCGTCGCAGTACCACGCGATGCCCTGCCTTGAATGTCGGCTTGAAGACATAGAACTCATCCGGATCGACCGTGCCCTGGACAATGTTCTCGCCCAGGCCGTGCGCGCCGGTGACAAACACCACGTCGCGGAATCCGCTCTCGGTGTCGAGCGTGAATATCACGCCGCTCGCCGCAAGGTCGGAGCGCACCATTTTCATCACTCCGACTGACAGGAACACGCGAAAATGATCGAAGCCGTGGTCAATGCGGTAGCGGATTGCCCGATCGGTAAAAAGGCTGGCGAAGCAGCGGCGGCAGGCGAGGAGCAGCTGTTCCTCGCCGCGTATGTTGAGATAACTGTCGTGCTGGCCGGCGAAACTCGCGGCAGGCAGATCCTCTGCGGTCGCCGAGCTGCGCACAGCGACACTCAGCTCCTGGCCGTACTGCGACGCAAGCTGCGTGCGGGCCGCGAGGATCTCGTCTGCAACTTCGGACGGCAGCGGCGCGTTCATGACGACCTCGCGCGCCTTCGCCGCGCGCTGCGCCAGGTCATCGACGTCGGCAGGATCCAGCCCGGCAAGCGCTGCTCTTAGCGCCGGCCACGCGCCCGCGCTGTCGAGGAGACGCCGATAGGCGTCGGTCGTGACCGCAAATCCGTTCGGCACACGCACGCCTTCTGAAGCAAGCCCGCAGTACATTTCGCCAAGCGAAGCGTTCTTGCCGCCGACCAATGCCAGATCGGCCATGCCGATCTCTTCGAAAAACCGCACGAAGCGCCCGCGGGTCTGCATGCCTGGGTCTCCTTAGACCAACATAACCCAAAACCGCGCATCAGCTCTTGATTTAACGCAAACCGGCGGGGCAGAACCGAAAAGGGGCGTGATCCCACGAAAGGGCCATTACGGAAAGCGCCGGCAGAAGCGCGAGGAGTTGTTGGTGGGACCCCCCGGCCTGCCCGAAGGCCTGTGCTTGCGTGCAGCGAAGACATGGTCCACATTTACCTCTTCGGTAGATTCGGGGTAGCGGCGAATTGCGCGTCCCGGGGGTCGTGGGACAGGATCGGGAGATTTGGGATGGCTGGGTTGGGAGCGGATTTGGAGGGGGCCACGGAGGCTGCTTCGGCCCTGCTCAAGGAGCTGGGACTGGAGGCTTACCTTTTCGCAATCGAGCCCCGCGAGGGCGACTGGGAGCTCAAACTGGAGTGTGCCGTCAAGGAAGGCTGGCAGACGGTGACATTGTCCGTCGATATCCGGCTGCTGCTTGCGAGCCGCACGGACAGCGACGCGCGGGCGCGTCTCTTGCGGAGCTGGGGCGCCAAGTTCGCGGCCTGCCTGAGAAGTACGGACCGGGAGCCATGACGGCGCCGGCACGCGCACGCACCGCTCGGTCCCTTGATCGAGATCAAACTGGCCGCGTTTTGAGGGTGCATACTGTAAAAATGATGTGACGCGCTCGACGCGTCTTATTGGACGGGGAACGCCAAAGACAGCGGGCGTGCGCCGCGAGGCTTCCTGATGCGCACGAATTCGGCGTTGCGCATTTCGGGCGCCGGCCGAACGACTGATGCGGCGCGAAGCGAGACGGAGTGGAAGCGCGGGCGCCCGCGCTGCGATACCTCCGTACAAGGAAGGAGCGGGCCGTGCCGGACAAAGACGAAGTCATCAAACGGGTTCACCGGGCGCTCGAGTATGAGCCGCGCATCAATCTCCACCGCTACCCGGTCAAGATCGGTTTCGTCGACGGCGCGGTGGTCCTGGAAGGCGAGGTCGGGCATGTGGGGGCGAAGAAGCTGGCGCTTGAACTCGCCGCCGCGGTTGAGGGCGTACGCGGCGTAATCGACCGGCTGCGGATTGCTCCCACGGAACGCAAGGGCGACGGGGCGATTCGCGACGTGCTGTGTGGCTTCTTCCTTCACGAGGCCGAGTTTCAGAACTGCACGATACGCGTCCGGATAAAGGGACGCCTCGAGACCCTGCACGAGGTGCACGGCGACGCCGGCGGCGAGATCGAGACCGCCGTCGAAGATGGCGTGATCACGCTGGAGGGGAATGTCATCAGCCTCTCGCACAAACGCGTCGCCGGCGTGCTCGCGTGGTGGACGCCGGGCTGCCGCGACGTGGTGAACTCGCTCGACGTCCAGCCGCCCGAGGAGGACACCGACGACGAAGTCCTGGATGCGCTGCGACTCGTGCTCGAGATGGATCCGCTGGTGCAGGCCGGCCAGATTCGTGCGAATTGCCGCAACTACGTTGTGACGCTCGAAGGCTGCGTCCGCACCGAGGAGGAGCGGCATCAGGCCGAGCTCGACGCATGGTGCCTGTTCGCGGTGGACAGGGTGACTAACAGAATTGAGGTACGCGGGTAGGCAGCGGCGGCCCGCTTGAACGGGAGCAATACCGGCGACTGGGCGTGCTTCCATCTCCAACGGTTTTTCTTGCGAAGCTGTCCCGCGCTCTTTCGCGGGCGTCGCACGCGCCGTGTGATCTAGATCAATAAGGGCGCGCTCTTTTTGTGGGAGCATGTGCAGGCAATTGAGGAGTTTCGCATGCCCAAGAAGCAAGGCAAGCAACCCCGTGCACCTGCCGCGAAAGCGGGTGCGGCGCAAACAAGTATGGAACCGTCAGCCGGTCCGGAAGGTGCTGCGGCCGTTTCGCCCGAGGAGCGGCTTCGCATGGTTGCCGAAGCAGCATACTTTCGCGCGGAGCGCCGCGGTTTCGCTACCGGCGGCGAGGTGGACGACTGGATCCAGGCAGAAACCGAAATCGATCGCCTCACTGCATCCGGCGGCTCGCGCTCCAAGCATTCTTTGCGACACATGTGATGCGCAGGGCAGGGCCAAGTCGCAAGGACGCCGGGTGCGAAGCGGCGATCGGACTGTCTATTGAGTTTTACGTAAATGAATGACATTCATTTACGTCTCGAATCTCCCCTCTCCTTGCGGGAGAGGGGGCGGGGGTGAGGGATTGAGCGTGTCATGCAGTTAAGAAAAGCTCAATAATCGCCGCCATGTGGGGTCGTGGGCTGGTTTGATGCGATGCTATGAGCGCTGTCTGCGAGCGTGAACCCGGCTCGCAGTCGCTGATTCGATCTTGCGCACCCGGGGGCGCGTTCAGGAGGTTACGATGCCGGTAAGCAGATTGAAACATTGTCTGGATGGCCATAACGTCAAGTATGTGACCATCAAGCACTCACCCGCTTACACCGCTCAGGAAATCGCAGAGTCTGCCCACATTCGAGGACAGGAGCTGGCCAAGACCGTCATGGTCAAGATAGACGGGAGGATGGCCATGGCTGTTGTGCCCGCTTCCCAAAAAGTGAATTTGAATCTTCTGAAGCAGGCGGCGGGGGCGAGCAAGGCCGAACTGGCGCGCGAGGACGAATTCAAGGACAAATTCCCGGAATGTGAACTGGGCGCGATGCCGCCCTTCGGCAATCTCTACGGGATGGAGGTCTTTGCGGCAGAAACATTGGCGGCCGACGAGGAGATCGCGTTTAACGCAGGGTCGCACACAGAGTTGATCAGGATGCCCTACAAAGACTTTGAACGCCTGGTGGAGCCACGGATTATCAAGCTGTCTTCCCCCGGCTAGCTTTCGGGCACAAGCGGCCGATGTCGGCCTTGATGACGCTCGGCGCGACTGTCATGGCTTGCTCCTGTCGCCAGCGGATCCGAAAAATCCGAAGGCGGTTTTGCTGTTTGTGGTGCTTGCCGACAACATGTGTCCAAACTTCCCTGTAACACGGACGAAAATTGAGGGACGAGCCCGATCACGCCGCGGCCGCATCGCCTGGCGCTGCGGACAACGCAGCCGTCAACGCGTCATCGACCTGCTCGATCCAGATCAGCTTGAGCTTATCCCGCGCCTCGGCTGGGATCTCCTCAAGTTCCTTGCGATTGCGCGCCGGCAGCAGAACCACGGTAATGCCGGCTTGCAGCGCCGCGAGCACCTTTTCCTTGATCCCGCCTACCGGCAACACCAGGCCACGGAGGCTGATCTCTCCGGTCATTGCGGTATCGTTCCGTACTGACCGCTCCGTAAGCAGCGAAGCGAGCGCAACAAACATCGCCACACCCGCACTCGGACCATCCTTCGGTGTCGCGCCCGCCGGGACGTGAACGTGGATGTCCGATTTCTCCAACACTTCCGCCTCGATCCCGAGTTGCTGTGAGCGCGCCTTCACCAGCGAGAGCGCCGCCTGCGCACTCTCCTTCATGACATCGCCAAGCTGGCCGGTAAGGATGAGTCTTCCTGCACCCGGCACGCGCGTTGCCTCTATGAACAGGATGTCTCCACCGACCGGCGTCCACGCCAACCCCGTCGCTACGCCGGGCACGCTGGTGCGCATTGCGACCTCGGATTCGAATCGGCGCGGTCCCAGGATCGCGGCGATATCGGCTGCGCCGATGGTCACCTTTTCCGTACCGCCTTCCGCGATGCGCACGGCAACATTCCGGAACACCGAACCGATCTCGCGCTCCAGGTTGCGCACGCCGGCTTCACGTGTGTAATCGTGAGTTATCGCGGTAAGCGCATCGTCGCCGATCTCGCACCGCTCGGCGGTGAGACCGGTCGCGGCGAGCTGGCGGCTGACCAGATAGCGGCGCGCGATCTGCAGTTTCTCCTGCTCCGTGTAGCCCGGGAGTTGAATAACCTCCATACGATCGCGTAGCGGCCCGGGGATGGTATCCAGCACGTTCCCGGTGCAAATAAACATCACGTGCGACAAATCGAACGGCACTGCGAGATAGTTATCGCGGAACGTCGCGTTCTGCTCGGGATCAAGCACTTCGAGCAGGGCCGACGCCGGATCGCCATGAAATCCTCCCGCCCCAAGCTTGTCGACTTCATCCAGCATCATCACGCAGTCGCGGGTTCCCGCCTTGCGTATGCATTGGATGATGTTGCCAGGCAGCGAGCCGATGTAGGTGCGCCGATGACCGCGGATCTCGGCTTCGTCGTGCACCCCGCCCAAGCTCACGCGCACGAACTTGCGCCCCGTGGCCTTGGCGATACTCTGCCCGAGCGAGGTCTTGCCCACTCCCGGCGGCCCGACGAAACACAAGATCGGGCTCTTGCCGGAGGGATTGAGTTTGCGCACGGCAAGATATTCGAGAATGCGCTTCTTGATCTTGTCCAAACCGTAGTGATCGCCATCGAGAATGCGCCGAGCCTCGGCGATATCGACGGTTGCCGCACTTTCATTTGCCCACGGCAGCTCGATCAGCCAATCGAGGTAGGTGCGAACCATTGAATATTCACCGGCGGACTCGGGCATCCGCTCGAGGCGCTTCAACTCCTTGCGCGCATGTTTCTCGACCTCTTCGGGCATCCTGGCCTCGGTAATCGCCTTCTCGAGTTCCGCGATTTCCGCGGTACGCTCGTCGCCTTCGCCCAATTCCTTCTGGATTGTGCGAAGTTGCTCGCGCAACAGGCGCTTGCGGCCCTGCTCGTCGATCGATTCCTTGGTGCGCTCGTCTATTTCGCGCGATAGGCGCAGCACTTCGATACGATGCGACAGCGACTCCAGGAGCTTGTCGAGCCGAGCCTGCAAGTCAAAGGTTTCGAGGAGAGACTGCTTTTCCTCTGCGCCAAGCTCGGTCAGGCCCGCGATGAAATCCGCAAGTCGCGATGGTGACTTGAGGCCCTCCACCGCGGACACCATATCCTCGGGAACGTGCGGCAGCAGCCGCAGAATCTCGAGCGCCCGCTGTTTAAGATTGAGCGCCCGCGCCTCGATGTCAGCGCGCGCAGCCTCGGGCTCCTCGATGCGTTGGACGCTCGCTACCGTGAACGGATAGCCCTCCAGGAACTGCAGTACACGAAATCGCTGCTCGCCCTGGCAAATGACGTGATGCGATCCATCCGGTGCGGTCACGTAACGCAGCACGTTCGCGGTAGTGCCGACCCAATGCAGGTCGTTGGGACCCGGCTCATCCACATCCGGTTTGCTCTGCAACAGGACACCGATGGGACGCTGCATGCGCGCGGCCTCCTGAGCCGCCGCTCTCGAACGCCGCCGCCCGATCGTAATCGGCAGAATGGTTCCGGGAAAGAGCACAAGGTTGCGCACCGGCAGGATGATCAATGCGTCCTCCGGCAGCGGCTTTACCTGACGCTCTTCTTTATTTTGCCTAGTATCAGCGTGGGCCGCTTTGGGGCGCACGCTGGAGTCGGCATTAATTCGTTCGTTCATGGGTTGTCCGTTCATGACGCGTCCCGCCTAGCAGCCTGTCGGACTTAACAGTCCGTCCAGGCTGCTAACAGCAAAACCGGCGGATAATTCAAAAAAAACCCAACCGATGTGGTCGAATGTGAAGCAAAGCCACGGTGAATTCGCATATCTGTCATCCTCTCTTGCGGTTTTCTTAGCGCCGGTCTTGCATTAGGAGTTTGTCGGGGCTAAGTCCGACAAACTCCTAGCGCACTTTGCGCATACTCAAAATGAGACAGCCGTCGATCAATTCCCGGGCTCCCAGTTCGAGCTGCGTTGCCGGCAGTTGGATGCGTCGCTCGAAATATCCGTGCGGAATTTCGAGGCGGTGGATGGCGACGCTACGCGCGCCAAAAGGAATTTGGCGCCGGGCGCGGACCACAACCGTGCGGGCATCGATAGACACCTCAATGCGTTCCGCCGGCACACCCGGCAGTGCGACGACGATCAGAATCCCGCCTTCATCTTCGAAGATATCAACCGGCGGCTCCCACGCAAGTTGCGCTCCGCCAAGGTCGCCCAGCCGAAAGAACTGCCGGTGCCGTCGCTCCGCTTGCTCCAGAAGCCGGCAGGCTTCAGCCCACATCCACATGGTCAAATCACGCGATGACATGTTCACCAATTGTTATGAATATCGGGCAGATCCCGGCAAAATCAAGGCTTCGCGCCCGGGATGTCCGGCCGACTGGCTCTAGCGCGTGCGACGTGGTACTTGTGCACGCGAGTGGCGTAACTGCGCTTCGAGGTCATGAATCCGGTCCAGAAGCGCGATGACCACGGCAACGCGGTGCACGTCGAGGTCGAAGCTGTCGCGCAAGCGGCATGCGGTCCGGATGGCATCCACGCATGTCCCGCTGAAGGTCCACTGCACTTGAACGCGCGTGGCACGCGGCGCGGAAAGCCATGCTCGTCATATTCGGGCACGGTCAACTCAGTCTTGCTCGTGACGATCCGCGACGCGCTGCCCTTGATTCGCCCTGGGTTTCGCGGCAGACCCGGTGTTTTTCACCGGCAACCCGGGCCCAAGCTCACGACGCCGCGTCCGCCGCCGGCGGCGTCTATCGAGCCTGGCGCCTACGAAACGGTAAGTTCCTTGCGCGCGGTTCCCGTCTTCTTGGGCAGCGTCAGCTCCAGCACGCCATCGCTGTATTTGGCCTTGGCCGCATCCGGATCCACATCGTGGTCGAGGGTGAAGCTGCGGTATGCCTTGCCGTAATAGCGCTCACTGTGAACCACCTTCCTGCCCTCTTTTTCCTCTTTTTCCTTCTTCACCTCGGCGCTGATGGAAACCTGGTTGCCATCCACCGACACCTTGATGTCTTCTTTTTTTACGCCCGGGATTTCCGCGCGTATCGTGTACGCCTTGTCATCCTCCGACACGTCCATCTTGATCTCCGGCTCCAGTTCACGCGAAACCGGCCTGACCAAAAAGCCCTTGAACAGGTCGTCAAAGTTGCGAAACGGGTCGAATCGGGTGATTTCCCTGAACGGATCGTAACGGGTAATGTTTGCCATGACGCGCTCCTTTGTGACGGGTTGAACTACACTGGATCAGCGAGCGTTCGATCTTCGACTGAAACACAAACCTGCGACGCCGGCGCTATCCAATTTACAGGCACAGCCGCGTCGCGGAATCATTCAATCGAGATCGCGCGCGCTCATGTTGTTTTTTAGCACTTGGACGCCGGCCGGTGTTTGATCCAGGTCATGCTCGGGCGCTTTTTCGGTTCGCATGAATATGGAGGCGGAGCAGCCATTCGTTCAACGCCCCCTGCGGCACGTAAGGATCCGCCAAACCGGCATGGCATATCCCCAGCGGGACTTGATCTAAGTCAAGCCGTTGGCAACGATTCGGAGCTAACGTTACCAACAATTGCAAGAACGTCTTGGGGCTTGCCGGCGCGGCGCCGGCAGGTTGCGGACACGTTCCCAAAAGGTTTACCGACATGGCGATCATCGGCATCGATCTCGGCACGTCCAACTCCGCTGCTGCGGTGCTGCGCGGCGGGCGGCCCGTCATCATTCCCAGCGCCGAAGGCGCGAGCCTGGGCGGCAAGGCCTTTCCCAGCTTCGTTGCGGTCACCGCAGACGGCCAAGTCCTGGTGGGCGAGCCGGCGCGGCGGCAGGCCAGCGCCAATCCCGAAGGCACCGCCACGGCATTCAAGCGCAGGATGGGACAGCGCGACAAAATCCGCCTGCGCGACCGCGAGTTTTCGCCTGAGCAACTCTCGGCGTTCCTGCTGCAGAAGATCAAACGGGACGCCGAGGCGTTTCTCGGCGAGCCGGTGGAAAAGGCGGTGGTGACCGTCCCCGCCTATTTCGATGACAATCAGCGCTCGGCCACCAAGGACGCGTGCCGCATCGCCGCCCTCGAAGCCACCCGCCTCGTCAACGAACCGACTGCCGCGTCGCTGGCTTACGGGCTCGATCGGTTGGGCGAGGAATTGCGGATTGCGGTCATCGACCTTGGCGGCGGCACGCTCGATGTGACGATCATGGACTTTGGCAAGGGGGTGTTCGAAGTCAAGGCAACGAGCGGTGACACTCGTCTCGGCGGCACTGACATGAACCAGCGCGTTTTCGATCACCTCGCCGATCGCTTCCGCGACGAAACCGGCATCGAGTTGCGCAACGATCTGAAAGCAACGGCGCGGCTGATGGAAGCCGGCGAACTGGCCAAGATCGAGCTCACCGCCAACGTCACCACGCACATCAGCCTGCCCTACATCGCCGCGGTAGGCGGCACGCCGCGCCATTTCGAGATGGACCTCACGCGCACCGAACTTGAGCGGCTGGTGCGCCCGGTCATCGAACGCTGCCGCGGTCCGGTCGAGCAAGCGCTGAGCGATGTCGGCGTAAAGCCAGCCGACATCCAGCGCATCGTGTTCGTCGGCGGGCCGACACGGATGCCCGTGGTGCGCGCCTTTTTCGAGGACATCTTCGGCAGGAAATCCGAAATGGGGGTCGACCCGATGGAGTGCGTCGCGAGCGGGGCGGCGATCCAGGCCGGCGTGCTCGCCGGCGAAGTCGGCGGCATCGTGCTGGTGGACGTCACGCCGCTCACGCTCGGCGTCGAAACCCTCGGCGGCATCGCCACGCCGCTGATCGCCCGCAACACCCCGATACCGGTGAAAAAGAGCGAAACCTTCACCACGGCCGCGGACTTGCAGACCAGCGTCACGATCCACGTGTTCCAGGGCGAACGGCCGATGTCCACCGACAACGTGAGCCTCGGCGAGTTCAATCTGGACGGGCTCGCGCCGGCGCCGCGCGGCATGCCGAAAGTCGAAGTCACGTTCGACATCGACGCCAACGGCATCCTCAACGTTGCGGCGCGGGACACCGCGACTGGAAAATCGCACTCGATCCGCATCACCGGCTCGAGCCGCCTGTCCGAAGAGGAAAAGAAGCGGATGGTCAGTACGGCCGAGCGTTATGCCGAGGACGACCGCAAGCGGCGCGAACAGGCGGAAAAGCTCAATGCCGCCGATGCGCTGTGCTATGAAGCAGAAAAAACCCTTGCCGACTTCAGCGACAAGCTCACCGCGGATTTGCGCAAGCGCGTGGATGCAGCGCTGCGCGACACGCGCGAGGCATTGCGCAGGAAAGATGCGGCGCTTGCGACTGAACGGGCCGAAGCCTTGCGCAGCGTCTTGAAGGAGGCCGGCGCCGTCATTTACGCGCAAAGCCCCGAAGCGCCGAAGAGCGGTGCTTATGCGGAGCACCGCTGGCCGGGCGCCGAGGGCGGCGCGCGCAGCGCCGCCGAAGCGTCGCCCCACGGCCGCGTAGTCGACGCCGAATACAAGGAAACCAAATAGGTCCTGGCGCGGCCCGGCAGGTGACCCATCGCGACCACAGCGCAACGCGATTATTACGACGTGTTGGGCGTCGCGCGCGATGCCGACGGGAAGGCGATCAAGGACGCCTTCCGCAAGCTCGCGCTGCAATATCATCCCGACCGCAACAAGGAGCCCGGCGCCGGGGAACGCTTCAGGGAAATCGCGGCAGCCTACGCGGTGCTCTCCGATCCGAAGAAGCGCGCCGAGTACGACGCGCACGGCTTCGCCGGCGTCGCGGGCTTTTCGCCACAAGACCTGTTTGGCGGGATCAATTTCGATGATATTTTCGGCGGTCTGAACTTCAGTTTCGGCGGCGGGCTGTTCGACACGTTTTTCGGTCGGCGCGCCGCTGGGCCGCCGCGTGGCGAGAACATCGAAGTCGAACTGGAAGTTCCGCTCGAGCGGGTGCTCAGGGGCGGCGAGGAAAAGCTGCGTTATGAGCGTCCGGCAGGCTGCCCGACGTGTCACGGCTCGGGCGCGAAACCCGGCACCGAGCCACGCAAGTGCGACAAATGCGGCGGCACCGGCCGCCAGGTCAAAAGCCAGCGCGAGAAGGGCGTCATGCTGCAGCAAGTCAGCACCTGCCCGGCGTGCGCGGGCCGCGGCACGTTCATCGACCAGCGCTGCCCGGAGTGCAAAGGAAGCGGTCAGGTCGTGCGCGAGGAAACGCTGACCGTAAAAATACCGGCCGGCATTGAAGAAGGCACCGCCCTGCGCGTCGCGGGCCATGGGTTGCCGAGCGATCGTCCGGGCGGCATTCCGGGCGATTTGTTCGTGGTGGTGCGCAGCGCAGCCGATCCGCGCTTCGAACGCATGGGAAGCGAACTGTGGCGCATGGAAAGCATCGGCGTCGCCGATGCGGTGCTCGGCACCGCACTCAAGGTGCCGACCCTTGACGCCGACCCGGTCACCGTCACGGTGCCGCCGGGCACCCAGCCGGACACCGTGCTGCGCCTGCGCGGCAAAGGGTTGCCGGATTTCGGCGGACGCCGCCGCGGCGACCTCTTCGTGCGCATCAAGGTGCACGTGCCGGAGCGGCCTTCGGCCGAAGAGCGCAAGCTCTACGAGCGGCTGCGCGCGCTCGCCATGAATCGGCGCTAGGAGTTTGTCGGACTTAGCCCCGACAAACTCCTAATGCAAAACCGGCGCCAGGAAAATTGCAAAAGAGCATGACCGATATGCGGTCATGCTGCGCGGGGCTCGAACTTGCGGTAAATTGCCCGGGCGCCCGGCCACGGCGCGAGCCCGGTTACGCCCTCGGGCAGCGCTTCGTGAATGCCGATTACGAGCGCGCCGCCGGGGCGAAGTCGTGCGACCACGCGTTCCAGTACTGGACGCTGCAGCGCCGGCGCGAAATAGGTGAGTACGGCATTGCGGCAAAAGACGAGATCGAATTCTCCTTCCGGCGTAGCCTGCCGGATGTCCTGATGCAGGAATTCGATCGTGCGAAACTCGTCGCGGACGCACAACTGCGCCGCACGCCGCGCGAACGCCCCGGCGAGCAGCTCAGGCGGCAGCGCCTTGAGGCTGCTCGCGCGGTAGCACCCGGTGCGGGCGCGCTCCAGCAAGTGCGTATCGATGTCGGTCGCAACCACGCGCAGCCGGACCTGCGGGAACCGGCGCCGCAGGCGGAGGCGCCACAGGACCGCGAGCGTATAGGGTTCTTCGCCGGAGGCGCAGCAGGCGCTCCAGCATGCGAGCGTGCGCCGTTCCCGGACGGCAGCGTCTTCAGCAAGCGCTGGAAGCACCTCGCGCTCGAGGTGCTCGAATACGCCGCGGTCGCGGTAGAAGCGCGAAATCGGGATCCGGCAGCAGCCATCCAGCACAGGCCATTCGTCGGGGTGGCTTTCGAGATAGGCCCGGTAGGCACGAAGGTCGGGGACGTTCAGCTCGCGCAGTCTTCGGTTCAGCCGCTTGCATACGAGCCCGCGCACTTTGCGGAAACCCGGCCAGCGCAGGCCGAGCCGCGGCAATACCGTGTGCAGGAACTCGACGCAATCGTGGTCCGTCATTGATGCTCGATCCTGGTCGTCGCTTCCGGGTGAATCGCATTGTACCCGGGTCTGCGGCCGTGGCCTGAGACGCATCAGCCATCGCTGCAAGACACCGATCTGAATCCGGTCTCGTCCTCGTCAGCCGGCGCAGCAAAGAATCCCATGCATCGCCATGGAGCGATGGCCCGCGGTCTCTTGATCCACGTCAAAACCTGGCCGCTGAGGGGCCTGGCATGTTATATAGTTTGCTCGCCGATAGTGTATTGGAGCTTTTTTCCGGCGTGCGCACCCCAATCCTTGCTCGCTGCGTCGCGCCCGACCTGATGGGACAATCATGATACTTGCGGGCGATATTGGCGCCACCAAGGTTCTGCTCGAGGCAGGAGCGCTGCAACGGGGCCGTTGGCGGACCGCGTTCGGCAAGCGCTATGCCAGCGCAGACCATGCGGATTTCGGCAATGTGCTGCAGGCATTTCTCGCCGAATTGGCCGCGCCGCGGCGCGCGCCGCTGAAGATCACGCGCGCCTGTTTCGGGGTTGCCGGGCCGGTGGTCGGCAACCGGGTGCAGATGACCAACTTGCCGTGGCTCGTTGACGGCGATGCGATCGCCGCCCGGTTCGGCATTGCGCGCGTGCGCGTCGTCAACGACTTCGCCGCCGCGGCTGCGGGCATCGAGTTGCTACAGCCTGCCGACCTCGTCACCCTTCAACCCGGCGAGCCGGTCCCGGGCGCAGCGCGCGTCGTGATCGGCGCCGGGACCGGGCTGGGCGTGGCCTACATGATCCGGGCCGCCGGCGGGTGGCGGGTCATCGCGGGAGAGGCGGGACACGCCGGCTTCGCGCCCGCTGCACCCGAGCAAGTGGATCTGTGGCGTGACCTGTATTCACGCGAGGGGCGCGTTGCCGCCGAAGACGTGGTTTCAGGCCCGGGACTGGTACATATCTACGATTTCCTCCGCCGGCGCGAAAGCGGACCGCCGCTGCCCGCCGGCGCCGCCGCCGCGGCCATCTCGCACGCCGCGCTCGAACTGGGTGACCCGCTTTGTTCCCGGGCACTCGACTTGTTCGTGTCCTGTTTCGGAGCGGTCGCGGGCGACCACGCGCTCGCGGTCATGGCGCGGGGCGGCGTTTATCTCACCGGCGGAATCGCCCCGAAAATTCTCCCGCGCCTGGCGAGCGGCGGATTTTGCGCCGCATTCAACGCCAAGGGTGTGCATTCCGGCGCCGTCCGGAAGATTCCGGTGATTGCCGTCACCGACGAGAAGCTGGGCCTGCTCGGGGCCGCCCTGATCGCGGGCGCGCGGTGAGTAGCCCGGATGTTTCTTCAGGACGCGGGCCGGTCTCGTGAAACATCCGGGCCAGGCGAGTGCGGGCCGGCAATTGCGAGTACCCTTGACCTATATCAAGACGCCACAGCATCAGGCGGGTAACTTTCGAAATGAAGCTTTCAGGAGGGCACGTTCATGAAGACCCAGCGAACAGTTTCTTCCGGGCAGGTGCGTCAGAAAGGCTTGGTGCCGGTAGCGGGGAAAATGGCGAAATCCGCGCGGCGGGGCCGGGCCGTCAGCAAGACGAGCACCAACGGTTCCACGCGCATCGATCCGGCCGAGCGCCAGCAGTTGATCGCGGAGCGCGCGTATTTTCGCGCCGAAAAACGCGGCTTTGCACCCGGCGGTGAGTTGCAAGACTGGTTCGAGGCGGAAGCCGAGATCGAGCAGGTGCTCCGTCAATGATGCGGCTTGCGAGGTCGCATCATGCGTGCTTGCATGTCGCCGTCACACGTCGCGGGGGACAAGAATAATTCCCGCCAGCGGCGGCAGCACGAGGTCGATGCAGCAGGGCTGTCCCATCCAGGGGTGCGCGCGCACCAACCCGCGACTACCGACGTCGCTGCCGCGGCAGCGGCGCGGGTCGCTGTTCAGCGTTTCGCGGTAATCGCATACTTCCGGAACGAACGGCTCCCACGCGCCGCTCGCGCCCAGCATCGGTACTGGTATCGAAATCCAGGACGGAGGACAACGTGACGGTCGAGGAACGCTGCCTGCACGAGGAGTACTGCCCGGTGCGCACCCAGCCGGAAGCGACGCGTTTCGTGAGCCAGCTCACGCGCAGTACCTTCGCCCTGGTACTCGCCGGGGGGCGGGGCAGCCGCCTGCGCGAGCTTACCGACTGGCGCTGCAAACCGGCGGTGCCGTTCGGCGGGAAGTTCCGCATCATCGACTTCACGTTTTCCAACTGCGTGAACTCGGGAATCCGGCGCATTGGCGTGGCCACTCAGTACAAGGCCCACAGCCTGATCCAGCACATCCAGCGCGGCTGGAGCTTTCTCGATGGCCGTTTCGATGAATTCATCGAACTGCTGCCGGCGCAGCAGCAGATCGCCGCGGCGTGGTATAGCGGCACCGCCGATGCGATATTCCAGAACCTCGCCGTGCTGCGACGGCATTCGCCGAAGTATGTGCTGGTGCTCGCCGGGGATCACGTCTACAAAATGGACTACGGGCGCATGCTCGCGTTCCACGTGATGCACGAGGCCGACATGACGGTGGCGTGCGTGGAGGCGCCGCTGGCCGAGGCCAGCGCCTCCGGAGTAATGGGGGTCGATGAAGGCGGACGCGTGGCGAGCTTTGTCGAAAAGCCGGGGGAGCCGCAGCCTATCCCCGGACGGCCCGGGCAGGCGCTGGTGAGCATGGGGATTTACGTGTTCAACGCCCAATTCCTTTACGAACAACTGATCCGCGACGCCGACGATCCGTGCTCGTCGCATGACTTCGGCCGGGACCTGATCCCGCACATCGTGCCGCGCTACCGCGTGTTTGCGCATCACTTTGCCGAGAGCTGTGTCGGCATGACGCCGGCGCAGGAGCCGTATTGGCGCGACGTCGGGACGATCGACGCCTACTGGGAAGCCAACATGGAGCTCACCAAGGTCGTGCCGGAACTCAATCTGTACGACCAGGACTGGCCGATCTGGACCTACCAGGAACAGCTGCCGCCGGCGAAATTCGTGTTCGACGACGCTGACCGGCGCGGCATGGCGATTGATACGATGATATCCGGCGGCTGCATCATCAGCGGCGCCGTGGTGCGCCGCTCGTTGTTGTTTTCCGATGTGCGGGTCGAGAGCCGCAGTGTGATCGAGGACTCGGTGATCCTGCCGAACGTCAGGATCGGCTGCAACGTGGTGCTGAAGCGCGCGGTCATCGACCGCCGCTGTGAGATCCCGGACAGGACGGTGATCGGGGTTGATCCCGACGCGGACCGTAAGCGCTTTCACGTTACCCCGGGGGGGATCACGCTCATTACACCCAACATGCTCGGCCAAGAAATCTACTACGTGCGGTGATGGGGTGAGCAGCGGCGCGCTCGAGATCATTTTCCTGTGGCACATGCACCAGCCCGACTACCGCGACCACGCGCGCAGCGAGTTCACGCTGCCCTGGAGCTACCTGCACGCGCTCAAGGACTACACCGACATGGCGGCTCACCTCGAGCGCCATCCGCGTATCCACGCCGTGGTGAATCTCGTCCCGGTGCTGCTCGACCAGCTCGAGGACTACACCGAGCAATTTGCCACCGGGAACTGGCGCGACCCACTGCTCCGGTTGCTGGCCGAGCCTGATCTCGGCCGGCTCGGCGCCGCCGAGCGCAAGCTGCTGCTCGACACCTGCTTCCGCAGCAACCACCTCAACGTGATCGCGCAATTTCAGCGCTATAAGCGGCTGCACGACCTGTTCCGGATCATCGAGGGCCAGGACGAAGCGGCGCTGGCGTATCTGTCGGCGGCCTATTTCGCCGACCTGGTCACGTGGTACCACCTCGCCTGGACCGGGGAGACCGAGCGTCGCCGGCAGCCGCTGGTGGCTGCGCTGATGGCCAAGGGCGAAGGCTTTACTGCGGACGACCGCAGGCAGCTCGTGGGGCTCATGGGTGAGCTGGTGCGCGGTGTCATCCCGCGCTACCGCGCGCTCGCAGCGAGCGGGCAGATCGAGCTCTCGACCACGCCGCATACCCACCCGCTCGCGCCGCTGCTGATCGATTTCGCCAGCGCGCGCGAAGCCGAACCCAATGCCGAGTTGCCTGTTGCCGCGTGTTACCCGGGCGGTCGCGCGCGCACCACGGCGCAGCTCGAACATGCGATCGCCAGCCACACGGTGCGTTTCGGCGCGCCGCCGGCGGGCGTCTGGCCGGCGGAAGGCGCGGTGTCCAACGCCTTGCTGAAATTGATCGCTGCGCCAGGCTGCCGCTGGACTGCGGCGAGCGAAAGCGTGCTCGCGCACAGCCTGCGCCAGGCGGGCCGCGAGCTGCCGCCGCGGGAGCAATACCTGTATCGGCCGTACCGCGTCGAGAGCGCTCCGGGCGTCGCCGTATTTTTCCGCGACGAGCAACTCTCCGACCTCGTCGGTTTCGAGTACCGCAAGTGGCACGGCAGGGACGCGGCTGCGGACTTCATCTCACGGTTGCACGCCATCCGCCGCCAGGCGCCGGCCGGCGAAACCGCGGTGGTGACAGTGATTCTCGACGGGGAGAATGCCTGGGAGCACTACCCGTATAACGCGCACTACTTCTTCGAGGAGCTCTACGCGCTGCTCGAGGCCGACCCCCAGCTGCGAACCACGACCTGTGCCGATTTCATCGCGCGGCACCCGAACGCCACGCGCACGCTGCCGGGCGTGGTCGCCGGCAGTTGGGTCTATGGCACGCTCTCGACCTGGATCGGGCATCCCGACAAGAACCGCGCATGGGATCTGCTGTGCGCGGCGAAGCAGACTTATGACCTGGTGGTCGGCAGCGGGCGTTTGAGCGCGGAGGAAGAGCGCGCCGCCGCGGCGCAACTCTCTGCGTGCGAAAGCTCCGACTGGTTCTGGTGGCTCGGTGATCGCAACCCGCGGCACACGGTGGCGAGTTTCGACCGCCTGTTTCGCCTCAATCTTTCCAATCTCTATCGCCGGCTCAAGGTCGAGCCGCCTCTCGTGCTCGCCGAGCCGGTTAGCCACGGTGGCGGTGCAGCGCCCGAAGGCAATGGTACAATGCGCCGCGCGGGCTGAGCGCAGGCGTACCGCACCGGTTATCGCATGGCCGCCGCGAATCGTGTCACGGCGCCCAAAATGACGCACAATAACGATCTCTGACCCGTCGACAGCAGAATGCCCGGCACTCCCTATCAGCTGGAAATCAATCCACGGCTGCCGTCACGTCTGGCACGGCTCGAAGAGCTTGCCAACAACCTCTGGTACAGTTGGGACCGGCCGACACGCAACCTTTTTTCACGGCTGCACCCGGCGCTGTGGCACGCCGTCGGCCACAGTCCGAAAGCATTTTTGAAACGCGTCAACCAGCAGCGCCTGGTCGATGCCGCCGAGGACCCGGTATTTCTCAGCAGCTATAACCGGGTGCTGTCGGCGTTCGACACCTACCTCGCGGAAACCCAGCGCGGCGAGGGCCTGGCGCAGGGCGATTTGATCGCCTATTTCTGCGCCGAGTTCGGTTTCCACGAAAGCCTGCCGATCTACTCCGGCGGGCTGGGTATTCTCGCCGGCGACCACTGCAAGGCGGCGAGCGACGTGACCCTGCCGTTCGTCGGGGTCGGCCTGCTTTACCGCCAAGGCTATTTCGCCCAGACCATCGACAACGAGGGCCGGCAGCACGCACTCTATACCGACTCCGATTTCGATGACCTTCCGATCACGCCGGTGATGCGCCACGATGGCTTTGCGCTGCGCGTCAGCGTCGAGCTTCCGCAGCGCAACGTCACAGTCGGGGTGTGGAAGGCGCAGGTCGGCAAGGTCCGCCTGTTCCTGCTCGACACCGACCTCGAGGAAAACAGTGTTGCCGACCGCAACATCGCGCACCGCCTCTATGGCGGCGATCGCAACACGCGCATCGAGCAGGAGATCGTGCTCGGCGTGGGCGGGGTGCGTGCGCTCAATGAAATGCGCCTGAAGCCGACGGTGTGGCACATCAATGAAGGCCATGCTGCGTTCCTGGTGCTCGAGCGCATGCGTCAACTCACGTTACGGGGGCTCGATTTTGAGAGCGCGCTGGAAGCGACGGCGGCGAACACGATCTTCACCACCCATACTGCGGTGCCGGCCGGCCACGACCATTTCGGCGAGGACATGGTCCGGCACTATTTCGATGGCTGGTGTCGCGATCTCAAAATCAACTGCGACGAGCTGATCGCGCTCGGGCGCGACCCCGAGAGCAGGGATTTCAACATGACCGCGCTGGCGGTACGCGGGTCGCGCTTCCAGAACGGTGTGAGCCGCATTCACGGCGGCGTATCGTCGCAGATCTGCGCCGGGCTGTGGCCACAAGTGGAGCATGTCGACAATCCCGTCACTTACGTCACCAACGGCGTGCACGTGCCGACCTTTCTCTCCGACGAGTGGCACGAGCTGTTCGATCGCCAGCTCGGCCCCGGCTGGAGCCAGCGGCTGGCCGACGAAGATTGCCAGCGTGGAATCTACGCCATACCGGACCATCTGCTGTGGAGCGTTCATCAGTCGATCAAGGCCCAGATGCTCCACCTGGTGCGCTTCCGTATCTCGCAGCAGCACGCGCGCAATCACGGCTCGGAAGCGCACCTCGACCGCATGCTCAAGCTTGCCGATCCCGCCAACCCCAACGTCCTGACCATCGGATTCGCGCGCCGCTTCGCCACTTACAAACGCGCCACGCTGCTGTTCGAGGACGTCGGCTGGCTGCGCGAAATCGTTTCGGGCTCGAAGCGCCCGGTATTGTTCGTTTTCGCCGGCAAGGCGCACCCGGCCGATCAACCGGGCCAGGACTATCTGCGCCGCGTGACGGAGATTGCGCGCATGCCGGAGTTCGAGGGCCACGTCCTGCTGGTCGAAGGCTACGACCTGCATCTCGCGCGGCGGCTGGTATCGGGCGTGGATGTCTGGCTCAACAACCCGGTGTATCCGCTGGAGGCGTGCGGCACCTCGGGCATGAAGGCCGGCATGAACGGCGTTATCAACCTGTCGGTGCTCGACGGCTGGTGGGGTGAGGGCTACGACGGCAAGAACGGCTGGGCGATCAAGCCGGCTTCCGCCGCGCTCGACGAGGCCCGCCGCAATCATGAGGAAACGCGCACGCTGTACGAGCTCCTGCAGGACAGCGTAGTGCCGCTCTACTACAACATCGGGCCGGCGGGCTACTCGCCGGGCTGGATCGCGATGGCCAAGCGATCGATCGCCTCAATCCTGCCGCGCTTCAATGCGACGCGCATGGTCGGCGAATATCTGAAGTTCTACGAACCGGCGGCCCAGCAGTGGCACCGCTATGCCCAGCTCGAGTTCGCGGGGGCGCGCGAGGTCGCAACCTGGAAAGCGAAAGTACGCGCAGCGTGGCACAAGCTGTCGATGCGCCGTATCGACAATCCGCTGCGGCGCATCGCGTTTGGCGAAAACCTGCGCTTCGAGGTTGCGGTCAACCTCAACGGACTCGCCGCCGACGATGTGATCGTGGAACTGCTGTTGGGGCGGCCGAGCGACAGTGGCCGGCCGGAACAGGCCCAATCGTACCGTTTCGAGGACGAGGGGCCGATTGCCGGCGGCAGCGAGCACCATTACGTGCTCGAGTTCACGCCCAAACTATGCGGCAAGATCGAGTACCGCATCCGCGTCTATCCCCACCACAAGCTGCTCACCCATGACTTCGAGATGGGAATGATGACATGGTTGTAATCGCGCCCGGCGCAGCGGCGAGCTGAGCAGACCTGTTCCGTGCAAGACGCTCATCGACTCCGGGTCCTGTTCGTGGTCTCGGAACTGGCGCCATGGGTCAAGACCGGCGGGCTGGGCGAGGTTGCGGCGACATTGCCGGCGGCGTTGCGCGCGCTGGGCGTCGACGTGCGCGTGCTGGTACCGGGTTACCCGGCCGTGTTGCATGCCCTGCCGCACGCGGGCGCGGCCGCTGATTTCCCGCATCTCGGCGGCGTACTGCCGCGCGCATTATTGCGCGCCGCCGAAACGCCGGCGGGCATCCCGCTATTCGTCGTGGAATGCCCGCAGCTCTATACGCGTCCCGGCGGCCTCTATCAAGACAACAATGGCGTGGACTGGCCCGACAATCATTTGCGTTTCGGCTTGTTGTCGCGAGTCGCCGCGGCGATTGCCAGCGGAGTTGATGAGATCGGGTGGCGGCCGGCAATCGTTCACTGCCACGATTGGCAGACCGGCCTCGCACCGGCGTACCTCCATTATCACGCCCCGCACGCGGCACGCACCGTGTGCTCCATCCACAACGTCGCCTACCAGGGCGTGTTCCCGCCGCGGACGCTGCAGGAGCTGGGCCTGCCGCCGCAAGCGTTTGCGATCAATGGCGTGGAGTACCACGGCAAGCTCTCATTTCTCAAGGCCGGCATCCAGTATGCCGATCGCCTTACCACTGTCAGCCCCACCTACGCGCGCGAAATACAAACCGAAGCGTTTGGATTCGGCTTGGACGGCCTGCTGCGCAGCCGCGCTGACGTGCTGTGCGGAATTCTGAACGGGATTGATACCCGGCGATGGAATCCGGCCACCGACGATTATCTCGTGCAACGGTATGACGGTTCGTGCGTCGAATCGAAAGTTGCCAACAAATCGGCACTGCAGCGGCGAGTGCGACTGCCCGTCACCGACGATGTGCCGTTGCTCGGCGTGTTGAGCCGGTTTACCCACCAGAAAGGGCTTGATCTGCTGCTCGATGTGGCGCAAAAGGTCATCAGGCAACCGGCGCAGATCGTGGTGTTGGGCGAAGGAGAAAAAGCGCTAGCCGCGAAATTCATGGCCCTGGCACGCGCTCACCGCGAGCGGTGCGCGGCGGTAATCCGTTTTGATGAACCGCTCGCACATCTGATCGAGGCGGGGGCGGATATCTTCGTCATGCCGTCCCGCTACGAACCCTGCGGCCTCAACCAGATGTACAGCTTGCGCTACGGGACACCGCCGGTGGTGCGCGCGACCGGCGGCCTGGCCGATACGGTCGTCGATTGCAATGAGCGCACCGTGCAGGAGGGCACTGCAAACGGCTTTGTCTTTGAGGAGCCGACGCCGGCAGCCTTGCTCAAGGCGCTTGACCGTGCGGTGACGACATGGCGGGACCGAGTGGCCTGGCGCAGGCTGCAGCGCAACGGCATGCGTATGGACTTTGGCTGGGAAGCGAGCGCGCTGCGCTACCGCGATCTTTATCGGGCGTTGATCTGATGTCTTAGCTTTGGTTACGCGGGCCGCCTCAGCGGCGCCAGCTCGCACGAAGCAGGTTTTCTTCCTTGTTGTAATGGAAATCCAGCTCGCCTTTGTAGGCATGGTGCAGTCGCTCGGCGATCTTGCGGGCAAGGTGCGTGTCGGTGGTCGTGAGCGTTACGCCGTCTTCGGTGTCCTCGATCGCCATGATGCGCTCGAGCGGGTGTTCGGCCTTTTCCGTCACCTCGCAGTTTCTTAGCAGACCCACGATCTCATCGCGGTGCCGGCGGAAGAACTCGCCGCTCAGCGTCACGTAGCCGGCAGGGAAGTGGTCGTGGATACGATGGCATGCCGGGCATATCTGCTCGTGCGCCCCCGCCGGCGCCATGTCCCAGGTCCAGCGGCCCGTGTGGAACGTGGCGCCGCACTTGGGGCAGCGCGTCGGTTCGGGCAGCTTGCGCTTTGACTTGTAGCTGTCGTGTACCAGCTCCTGCAGCAACTGCTCCCTGCGGAGCATCCGGAAACCCCCACGTTCGCCTTTCATGTCTTACCTCTCATTTGGGTGACTGCGCCTACAAGAATACTCCACCGCAGAACTCCGGAGTTGATTTCGATCAAACGCGAGTTCTGAAAAAACAAAATTCTGAACGGGAGACTTCGCACCCTGCGCCCGGTCGTGAAGCAAGGTTGATCTAAATCAAGGGGCGCCTCGCCCGCATGCCTATCATGGGAAGCGGACCATTGGAGGCAAAGCGATGAAGACCTCGATATCCCGGCATGCGAAGGGCTGGGGTCACGCAGCGGCGCGGCATGCGAAGCAGCGATCTAGGGGAGCGTCGCGCACGCGCAGAACGGACGCGAAGGAGACGTTTCCAGAGCGCGAGGAGGATGCGATGGAGTATGACAGCATTGCGCGCGACTTCGCGCAGGCCCATCGCGAAGCGCTCGACGCGGAAGATTACAACTGAATTCGGGCGGGCAAACCCGGAAGGAGAAACGGATGGCAAACGTCGGGGAAATCTGCAAACGCGACGTGGTGTGCGCAAGCCGTGACACGACGGTCGCCGGCGCGGCCAAGCTGCTGCGCCATCACCACGTCGGCAGCCTGATCGTGGTGGAGCCGATGAACGGCGATGGTCGAATGCCGGTCGGCGTCGTCACCGACCGCGATATCGTCATCGAAGTGACGGCCGTGGATCTCGATCCGAATGTCATCACGGTGGGCGACATCATGGCGCCGGAGCTGATCACCGCGCCGGAAAGCCTGGGCATACTCGAAACCATGGAGGTGATGCGCTTCAAGGGCGTGCGTCGCCTGCCGATCGTGGACCGCGGGGGCCTGCTGGTCGGCGTCGTTTCGATCGATGACATGCTGGAGGTGCTGGCGGAGGAACTCACCGATCTTACCCGCATCGTTGCCCGGGAGCAGGCGCGCGAAATGCAAGGCCGCAAGTAGCCGGCGGAAAGGAATCGACTACCGTGCACAGCCAGCTGCAAATCACCGTGCGCGACATGGCGCACTCGGCGGTGCTCGACGACGACATCCGGAGGAAGGCCGCCAAGCTCGAGCAGTGCTGTTCGCGCGCCACCGCCGCTGGACAGGGCGCCGGCGATGACTAACTGGTGCGTGGTCGTCGCCGACGGCGCGCGGGCGCGCATCTTCGTGCTCGAGCCGGGGGGCGGGCGGGCGGGCGATCCGAGCCTGCTCGAAAAGGCCGATCTCGCCAATGCGGGATACAGCGCGCGCGGCGCCGATGCGCCGCACATGCGCACCGAGCGCAATACCAACCGCCAGACGGGGCCGATGCATGCCGTGGGCGAGAAACGCGAGCAGCACCGGCTGGAGGTGGAGCGCCGCTTCGGCGTACGGATCGCCGAGCGCGTTGCAGAAGTGGTCAAGGGCTGGAATGAAGGATCGATCGTGCTGGTGGCCGATCCGCGGCTGCTCGGGCTGATGCGCGAGATGCTGCGCGAGGCGGTGAAATCCGAAATCACGCTCAAGGAACTGGCGAAGGACTATACGCGTCTCTCCGCCACCGAATTGCACGAGCATCTCGCGAGTAACGGGCTGATTCCGATGCGGCGGCGTAATGGAGCGTGAGGCGCAGGGACCGCCGGCCGGTTGCCGTTGTGCCACAATACGCGTTGTTGCCATGATAGTTCGGAGTTTTTCCGCGATGCTGTTCGTGACGGCGACGTGGGCGCAGGCCGCCGAGCCGCTCGCCACGGCGACCGCCGCATTGCGCGAGGTCGAGCAGGCCTACGCGGCTGAAGGGGTGGTCGAGGCGGTCAAGCAATCCACCGTGGCGGCGCAGATTTCCGGGCGCGTCGTCGATATCCGGTTCGACGTCGGTGACAGCGTCAAGAAAGGCGAGGTTATCGTGCGTATCGACGAGCGCGAAGTGAGCGACGCGCTCGCGAGCACTCAGGCGCAGATCGCGCACGCGCAAGCCACCCTCGCCAACGCCAAGGCGCATTACGAGCGCACCCAGCAGCTCTACAACCAGAAATTCGTGAGCCAGGCGGCGCTCGACCGCGCACAGGCCGATTTCCGGGCGGCACGGGCACAACTCGAAGCCGCGGTGGCGGTGGCGAGCCAGGCGGCGACGGTGAAGAGCTTTGCCACCGTGACGGCGCCGTACAGCGGCGTCGTTGCAGCGCGCCACGTCGAGTTGGGCGAGATGGTGGCGCCGGGCAGGCCGTTGATGACCGGCTTCGACCCGGGCGACATGCGGGTCGTTGCAGCCGTGCCGCAATTCAAGCTCGCCGAGATCAGGAACAGCGCCGCGGCGAGCATCGAATTCCCCGCGCTCATCCAGTGGGTCAAAGCCGGGACGATGACAGTGCTGCCGTCCGCGGATCCGAAAACCCACACCACCAGCGTGCGCCTGGCGCTGCCGCACTACGTGAGCGGCACCTATCCCGGCATGTTTGCGAGAGTGCATTTCGTCGTTGGCCGTGCCCGGAAGCTGGTGATCCCGGCGAGCGCGGTGGTGCGGCGCACCGAAGTCACCGGTGTCTATGTGGCCGGCGCGGACGGTGCGGTCCAGTTCCGCCAGGTGCGCCTGGGCGAGCCGGCCGGCGAAGCGGGCGTCCAAGTGCTCGCGGGACTCAAGCCGGGCGAGCGCGTCGCGCTGGAACCGGTCAAGGCCGCGATCGCGATGAAGGCCGCGCAGCAACGGCAATAGGCGGAATCCCGCCGCCGGCGTTGGCGCGAGCAACGATCCAAATCGAACAAGGCCATGGGCATTTCCGGGCGCATCACGCGTGTTTTCCTTGAATCGCAGCTCACGCCGCTGATCGCACTGGCCGCGCTCCTGCTCGGCGCAGTTGCGGTGCTGGTCACGCCGCGCGAGGAGGAGCCGCAGATCAACGTCACCATGGCCAACGTCTTCATCCCGTTTCCCGGCGCTTCCGCGCGGGACGTGGAGGCGCTGGTGGCCACCCCCGCCGAGCAGGTGGTGGCGCAAATCTCGGGCATCGATCATGTCTATTCGGTATCGCAGCCGGGGCTCGCGATTCTCACTGTGCAGTACAAGGTAGGTGAGGACCGCATCCAGGCGCTGGTGCGGCTCTATGACACGCTCTATGCCAATCGCGACTGGGTGCCGCCCGAGCTGGGCGTGGGCGAGTTCATCGTCAAGCCGGTCGGCATCGACGATGTGCCGATCGTGACGCTCACACTGTGGACGCCGGACCCGGCGCGCGGCGCCTACGAACTGAAGCAGGTCGCCAACGCCGCGGAAATCGAGTTGAAGCGCGTGGCGGGCACGCGCACGGTGACGACGGTGGGTGGCGCCGCGCGCAGCGTGCGCGTGCTGCTTGATATCGAGCGCCTGAACGCTTTTCATGTTACCGCGAACGATGTGCGCGGGGCACTGCTCGCCGCCAATGTGGCGCTGCCTTCGGGCCATTTGACGCGCGACGGCCATGAGGTGCCGGTGGAGACGGGTGCTTTTTTCGCGTCCGCCGGCGAACTCGCGCGCTTGGTGGTCGGACGCGAGGCGGGCCGGCCGGTGTTCCTTTCCGATGTCGCACGCATCGAAGACGGTCCCGAGCAGCCGCGGCACTATGTCTGGTTCGGCCCCGGAGCGGCGACGCAGGGCGCCGCGCGCGGCGAGTTTCCGGCGGCGACCATCGCGGTATCGAAAAAGCCCGGCGAGAACGCGGTGGAAGTCGCTCAGCGGGTGATCGCGCGCCTGGCGGAACTCCGCGGAACCGTGATTCCGGAAGGCGTGCAGGTCGCGCTCACCCGCAATTACGGCGAGACCGCCAACGACAAGGCGCAGAAGCTCATCCAGAAGCTCATTTTCGCGACGCTGTCGGTGATCGCGCTGGTGTGGGCGGCGCTGGGCCGGCGCGAGGCGGTGATCGTCGGCGCGGCGGTGTTGCTCACGCTGGCAGCGACGCTGTTTGCGTCCTGGGCGTGGGGCTTCACGCTCAACCGCGTGTCGCTGTTCGCGCTGATCTTCTCGATCGGGATCCTGGTCGATGACGCGATCGTGGTGGTGGAGAACATCCATCGTCACCGCGCGTTGTCGGATGCGCCGCTCGCTGCGCTCATTCCGCAGGCCGTAGACGAGGTTGGCGGCCCCACCATCCTCGCCACGCTCACCGTGATCGCGGCGCTGCTGCCGATGGCCTTCGTGAGCGGACTCATGGGACCGTACATGAGCCCGATCCCGATCAACGCTTCGATCGGCATGCTGATTTCGCTCGCGATTGCGTTCGTGATCACGCCGTGGCTGGCGCTCAAGCTCACTTCGCGCACGCCGGCGGCGGCACACGCCGAACGGACGGGTGACCGTCCGCTGCGCACATTTGAACGCCTGCTCGTGCCTTTCCTCGACGGCGCGCGCGGCCGGCCCCGGCGCCGCCTGCTGTGGATCGGCACCCTGGCGGCGATCGTGCTCGCGGTGGCGCTGGCCGCGCTGCAGCTGGTGATTCTCAAGATGCTGCCGTTCGACAACAAGTCCGAGTTCCAGGTGGTCGTCGACATGCCGGCGGGAACAGCGCTGGAGGATACGGCGCAGGTGCTGCACGAGATCGGGGCGTACGTGGCGACACTGCCGGAAGTGACCGATTACCAGGCGTACGCCGGGACTGCGGCGCCGATCAATTTCAACGGGCTGGTGCGGCAGTACTATTTGCGCAGCGGCCCCACCGTTGGCGACATGCAGGTCAATCTCGTCGATAAACACCGGCGCAGCCGGGCGAGCCACGCAATCGCTGTTGCGGCGCGGCCCGGGATCGGGCGTATCGCGCAGCGCTACCGCGCACGCGTGAAGGTGGTCGAAGTGCCGCCGGGCCCGCCGGTGCTGGCGCCGATCGTGGCGGAGATCTACGGCCCGGACCACGCGGGGCAGATCGCGGTCGCGAAGTACGTGCGCGCTGCGTTCGCGGCCACCGCCGACATCGTTGATATCGACGACAGCAGCGAGGCTGACGCCGACAAGATCGTGCTGCGCGTGGACCGGACCAAGGCGGCGCTGATGGGCGTGACGCAGCGCGACATCGTCGCGGCGGTGGGGCTCGTCCTGGGCGGCGAGAACGTGACCGCGCTGCGCACCGGCACTGCGAAATACGAGGTGGCGGTGCAGGTCGGGATGCCGCCGGAGCAGCAGCACAGCCTGGAGCGGGTGCTGCACCTTAACCTGCGCTCGGACACGGGCGCGCTGATCGCGTTGTCCGAACTGGTGCAGCCGGTGACGGCGCAGCGCGACAAGGCCATCTACCACAAGGATCTGCTGCCGGTGGTCTATGTGGTGGGCGACATGTCGGGCAGGCTCGACAGCCCGCTCTACGGCATGTTCGCAATCCGCGATCGCATTGTCGGCCGGGCGCTGGAGCAGGGCGGCACGCTCGGCGAGTATTTCATCAAACAGCCCTCCGACCGCTATGGGGGCTACGCGCTCAAGTGGGACGGCGAATGGCAGGTGACCTACGAAACGTTTCGCGACATGGGAATCGCCTATGCGGCCGGGCTGATCCTGATCTATCTGCTGGTGGTCGCGCAGTTCAGGTCCTACGTCACGCCGCTCATCATCATGGCGCCGATCCCGCTCACGGTGATCGGCGTGATGCCGGGGCACGCGCTCCTCGGCGCGCAGTTCACCGCAACCTCGATGATCGGCATGATCGCGCTGGCGGGCATCATCGTGCGCAACTCGATCCTGCTCGTCGATTTCATCAATCTCGAGGTGGCGCAGGGGCGGGACTTCGAGCGTGCAATCGTGCGCGCCGGCGCCACCCGCGCCAAGCCGATCATACTCACCGGCCTTGCGGCAATGCTGGGGGCGCTATTCATTCTCGACGACCCGATCTTCAACGGGCTCGCGGTGTCGCTGCTGTTCGGGATCCTGGTTTCCACGCTGCTCACCCTGGTGGTGATCCCGGTGCTCTATTATGCGGCGAACCGGCGACGCTTTGCGGCGCCTCCCGCATAAAGCGGTGCGGCGGTGACAAAAGCAAACGGGACGGCTCAAGCCGTCCCGTTTGCGGTGACAGCAGCGGAAAGAAGCGCGTTACATCTTCCAGCCGTAGGCGATGCCGAAGGAATTCTGGTACATCTTCAGCGACTCGGTGCCGAACGACCCCGGGAAGCCCATGCCATTGATCATTGTCGTGATCGCTGATGGGCCGGTCACGGTGTTGCTGAAGGCGTGCATGTAAGCGAACGTCAGCTCCCCGCTGGTCGAGGTCTTGTAGGTAAGACCTAAGGTCAGGTGCTTTTCGACCACGCCAGGCGCAAGGATGTTGAACGAGATGTCGTTCGCGGTGGTGCCGAACGGCGCCTTGCCGTAATTAAATCCGCCGCGCAGGGTGAGTTCCTTGCTGTAGGCGTATTCCAGGCCGAGCTTGTAATAGGTCCGGTTTTGCCAGCTGAACCCGGAGCCGCAGGCCGAGCCGAGCGGGCAGGCAAATGGGTTCACAATGCTGTTCAGTACGCCGTTCGAGATGGACGTGGTCTTGCCGTAATTGATGCGCTGCACGTCAAACGCGACCAGTACTGTCGGTGTGGCCTGGACCGCGATGCCGACGTTGTAGTTCTCGGGAATGTCGAACCCGCCCTGTTCGGCAAAGAGCCCGCGGTACTTGTCGAAATCGCTCATTGTCATCTTCGACGCATAGGCGGCGCCCAAGGTCACGGTATCCGACACCTTGCCCATCCAGCCGACGCGCACGCCCCAGCCGGTCGAGTGATCGTAGCCCTGGTTGGTGAGATTGGCCGGGGCGCTGCTGATCGGCGCAAAGGCTTGCAGGCCGTCGACCTTGAACCGCCTATAGCCGAGCAGCGGCGAGAGGCCAATGGAATGGCTCTGGTTCAGCTTGTAGGCCACGGTCGGCGCGACGATGAGCTCCATATAATCCACGCCCAGCTTGCCGCAGCCGAGCAGCATGTTGGCCTGTGCGGCGCCGCACGCCGCAAAGGGCGGGCCGGCGAGCGGGGTGTTGAAGTCGGTATTCATCCCGCCGTTGCCGTAAACGCTCACGCCCAGCGACAGGTTGGGGTTGATCATTTTGTTGTAGCCGAATTCGGGGATCAGGAAGTAGCGGCTGTCGCTGTCGGCGCTGCCGTTGTAGAAGCCGCCGAACGCCGTTTCGCCCTGGCGCGATGCCGAGCGGCGCGGGCTGAACAGGTCGGCGCCGAAGTCGATGCGGTCGCCGACGAACACCATCTTGGCGGGGTTGACTGAACCGCCGAACGTATCGGACGCGACCGCGGTGGACGCACCGGCCATGCCTTTTGCTTTCAGGCCGTAGCCATGTGAGAAATAGCCGTTGGTCGCCGAGGCGAGGCCCGGCGTCAAGCATCCGGCGGCAAGTAGCCCGATCACAAGTTTGCGCATTTGCATATGCTCCCCCTTTCTCCTTCAGTATGTAATTTCCGGCTGTTACCCCGGAACGCTTCAGATAAACAGGCTCACGTCGGCGTCCTTGGCCATGGGCAGGAAGGTCGCGGCGCCGCAATATTCCTTGACTTCCGGAATGAAGTCGTCGTGCGTGAAGCCGAACAGGTCGACCGTCATCTGACACCCGATCATATTGACGCCGGCCTCGATGCTCAGCGAGCGCAGCTCCGCTACCTGTGCCACGCCGCTGTTCGTGATGGTTTGCTTCATGAGCACGGTGGCGAGCGATTCGAAGCCGGGGATCGTGGCCTGGACCAGGTTGGGGATATTCCAGTTGATGCCGCGAAACCACTTCGGTCCGAACGGCATTTTCATCGGCATGCCGGGGTTGCCGAGAGGACTCACCTTGAGGTGCGACAGATCCTTGCGCAGCAGTTGCAGCCCGTAGAAGGTGAAGAACACCGACACGTTCCAACCGAGCGCAGCTGCGGTCGAAGCGAGAATAAACGGGGGATAAGCCCAGTCGAGCGTGCCCTTGGTGGCGATGATCGTCATCGAGGGCGTTCTGGCCCGCTCGATTTCCTCGAGCTTTTTCGGCAGCAACACCTCGAGCCGTTCGTTGATGATCTGATCGATGCGCGAAACGTCAATGCCTTCGGACATCGCGTACCTCCTTTTGCTCGTTACACCTTCGCCTAGCAGCCTGTCGGACTTAACAGTCCGTACAGGCTGCTAAAAGCAAAACCGGCCGACCATTCATAATAAACCCAGCCGAAGCGGTCGAATTTGAGGAAAAGCGCGGGTGAATTCGCATATCGGTCATCCTCTTCTGCAATTCTCCTAGGGCCGGTTTTGCATTAGGAGTTTGTCGAGCCTAAGTCCGACAAACTCCTAGGCATTGGCGCGGCCCTTGTTTCCCAGACCGGTCCAGCCAAACTTTTAGTTAGTTTCACCAAATATTACAAAATTAGCAAGTAGTAATATGACACCTTTCCATGGCTCATTGGCGCAATCCGGGATGTGCAGCAGCCTGTCGGACTTAACAGTCCGTACAGGCTGCTAACAGCAAAACCGGCTGGCAATTCAAGAAAAACCCAGCCGAAGCGGCCGAATTTGCGGAAAAGCGCGGGTAAATTTGCATATCTTTTATCCCCTTCCGCAATTCTCCTGGCGCCGGTTTTGCATTAGGAGTTTGTCGGGGCTAAGTCCGACAAACTCCTAGCTAATTCATCTATACTCGGCCGCCTGTCAGCCCCGGCAAAACAGCACTACTTTTACCCAGACACCGGCGGAGGGGATTGACGTGGATCAATAAAGCGCCCCATGGGTTGGAATTAGATAGCTCTGGTGCCGGTCCCCGGCGGGCACGCGTCTCTGGCCACGACCATGGAGGCGATGAAGATGGATTTCCTGGAGTTTGCGCGAGGCCCTGCGCTATGGGTGTCGCTTGCGATCCTGCTGGCGGGCAGCGCGTGGCGGACCTGGCGGATATTCCGGCTCAAGGGAAAGCCGGATTTCTCCGAACCGCGCAGCACCCGGCTCGCGGCGGGCGCGATCGGCACCGTTCTGAGCCGGATGATCCCGAAGCGGGAATTCCGCGACAGCACGACCCTGGCTACCAGCAACGCCTACATTTATCACATCGGCCTCGCGATCGTTGTCTTCGGCTATCCGCCGCACATCATCTTCATCGAGCGGCTGACCGGCATCGCCTGGCCGCCATTGCCGGCGGCGCTGGTCTATTTCGCGGTCGCGGCCACTTTCGTGTCGCTGCTGATCTGGCTGCCGTTCGGCAAGCTCGCCCACGCTTTTCTGGTCTTCATTTCGCGCGGCATGACGGGGGCCGCCTTTGCGCGCAGGGGAGCACGCACATGAGCGACATCAACGAACTGCACCCGCTGGAACTGGAGGCGCCGCGTTTCGGCATCAAGAAGCCGCCGGCGAGATTCGACAAGCAGGGCACGCGGGACGATGGGGAGCGTGTCAAGACCGCGCTCGATAGCTTCGTCAGGGATTTTTCCCGTACCACCGCCGCCTACATGGAAGCGTGCGTGCATTGCGGTCAGTGCGCCGAGGCTTGCCACTTCTACGTCACGACCCGGGATCCGAGATACACGCCGATCTGGAAGCTCGAACCGTTCAAGCAGGCCTATTCGCGCGAGGCCGGGCCGTTCGCGTGGCTGTTCCGCACGTTCAACCTGAAGCCTGCGGTTACCATCGGGGAGCTCGAGGAATGGCAGGAACTTATCTACGATTCCTGCACCCTGTGCGGCCGCTGCACCATGATCTGCCCGATGGGCATCGACATCGCGGCGCTGGTGGGGCTCGCGCGCCACGGCATGTTCCAGGCGGGGCTGGTGCCGCACGAGTTGTGGGCGGTGGCGCAGCGCGCCGAGCGCGAAGGCAGCCCGCTGGGAGCCACGCCCAAGGTGCTCAAGGAGCGCATCGAGTGGCTGGCCGACGAGCACGACGTCGAGATTGCGCTCGACCAGGCCAAGGCCGACATTCTGGTCACGCTGTCCTCGATCGAGATCATGAAGTATCCCCGGTCGATCGTCGCGGTCGCCAAAATTCTCAATCACATGGGCGCATCGTGGACGCTCTCCAGCGACGGATACGAGGCCACCAACTTCGGCATGCTGTCGGGCCATACGCAGTGGCAACGCGACATAAGCGTGAAGATGATCGAGGCCGCCATCGCCTGCGGGGCCAAGACGCTGATCCTGCCTGAATGCGGCCATGCCTACGGCGCGCTGCGCTGGGAGGGGGCCAATGTGTACGGCAGGCCGCTGCCGTTCAGCGTGCTGCACATCTCCGAGTTCCTCGCCGAGAACGTTAAGAACGGCAGGATCAGACTGGAAAAGGTCGACAAATCGCTCACGTTCCACGACCCGTGCCAGGTATCGCGGCGCGGCGGCGCGACCCAGGCGCCGCGCGACGTGCTCGCCGCGCTTGGCGTCGAACTGCGCGAAATGCCTTCGACCGGAGACATGAACTGGTGCTGCGGAGGCGGGGGCGGCGTGGTGACGATACACCGCGCCGACCCACTGCGTTACAAGGCGTTCGAGATCAAGATGCGGCAGGTCGAAGATACGCGCGCGGAGGTGCTCGCCACCACCTGCTCCAACTGCCGTCAGACTTTCGACGATGGCCAGGCGCATTACAAGTGGGACAAGCGGATGCACAGCCTGCTCGAGCTTGTGGCTGACAATCTCGCCGCATGACGGGCGCATTGCATCCCGGCAGCCTGTTGCCGCTGGGCGCGCGCCTGTGCCTGAATTTTGCCGGTCCGGCCCGTATCGAGGCTCAGCGCCGGCCGATGAGCATTCCGATCGCGAACGCGATGGCGGCCGCTACACCGACCGCCGACCATGGATGCTGGTGCACCGACTGGTCGACCGCGCGGGCGGCGACTTTCGCCTGTTCGGTGGCGGCGGCCTCCGCGCGCGATATCGCGACCTTCGCGTTCTGCAGCGCCAGCTGTGCCTTCCCGCGCGCCTCCGCAAGCTTCTCTCCGGTTTGCGCGGCGGTCGCCTTGATGAGTTCTTCCATATCGCCCATCAGGATCTTCATGTCCGTAACGATTTTTTCAGTGGGAACGGCGTTCATCATCATCTCCTTTACCATGCGGACCGCCAGCGGTCCGCGGTTTCCATTTTAAGCGGGTCATAATCAGGACGCTTGATGCAGATCAACCCCCGGTGCGGTCGGCCTCGCCGTTTCCCCATCTTATCGAGCTTTACGTAACTTCGTTACGTCGCTCGATCCCTCACCCCCAACCCCTCTCCCAAGGGGCGAGGGGAGCGTCGAGCGAGTCCGGATTTGTCATCCGGTTTCGAAACGATCAATAGATCAGAATATCTTCAATGGGACGCCGCGGCGTATGTTTGGCCGGAACGCCGCGCCCGATGCGCAGCAGGACTTGCGGGTAATATTTATGTGCCGAGAGCCCGCCCAGCTTCGGACGCAGCGCCGGCACCTCGATCGGTTGGTTGAGAAACGACGCGTCGAAGCCATGCGCGGTGGCGACGAGCAGGACCCGTTGTAAGGCTTCTCCGGCGTTAAGCCATGCGAGAGGGTCGTCACGCGCCGTTCCCAGGCAGGCAAGCAACGGCGATCCGGTGGCCAAGTCACTGTCGCGTGCCGCGACCCCGTTTCCGACATCGAAGGTGCGTACCAGATAGGCGATCGCCGGCGCCGTGAAATCGAGCAATTCGTTCACGCCTTTGGCATAACCGGGAACGCCGTCTTTATCGCGGGCCGAGTGCAGCCATTGCGCGAGTTCCCTGCGGAACCGCGGATTGCTGAATTGGATGCGATCGCCCTCGGCGATCAGCAAGGCGACCGCTTTTTTGACGCGTGCGCTCTTGAAAAGAGCGAGCCACGCGCCTTCAAGGCGCGCCGCGTCCCGCAGTGCCGCCTCCAGGGCGGGCGGCGCCTCGCGCGGCTCGAAAGGTCCGCGGTTCGTGCAGCGGACGGGAATCGCGTTGAATAACTCGGTCCATCCACCGGGATGGAGTTTCGATGGGTCGAGGGTGACGCGGGCAAGAAGATCCGGTTGTCGGGGATCGGGGAACGGACGCGCCTCGCCGACGCAGCCGAAGTAGTACATGGCGGTGCGCAGGTTGAAGAGCGCCGCACCGCAACTGATCGCCAGCGCACGGCCATCAGGATCGACTACGCGCAGCGAACGCTTGCGGTCCGCGAACAGTTCGAGCGCTTCCCCTGTGACGCGAAATCGCCACGGCTGCGAATTGTGTATCGAAGGCGCGAGAAGCGCGTAATTCACCAGAAATTTGAATTGTTCCGCGTGCGTTCCTCTCTTCGGGAATGCGTCTTTCGGCACACGCCATGCGCTCAGATGGGTTTGCTCATTCATTATCGGGACGGTGATGGCTGCGCGACGGCCGCGGTGCAATGAGTGGGGCGTATCGTTGCTCTGAGATCAATGAGAAGTATAAGAAGCGGTCGTCACTGACAGGTTGATCTAAATCAAGCCGCCACAACCCTGCGCCGCAGACTCCATAGCGCATGCCCCTTTTGCATTCCGGCGACAGGCGCTGCATACTGCAATACTTACCCGGTCCCGAGCTTCAGGCGGGAATTCCACGCGGCTCACCGCTATAATGCGCGCTGGGCAGCCGAACGAGGCGCCCGACTCTACACCGGATTGCCGGGGACGGTCGTGCTCACCTTGCTTGCCAAGAATGCCATTCCGCGCCGCGCCGTGATCGTCGCGGGCGGACTGCTCGTGCTCGTCGTCCTCACGGGCACGGCGATCGCGCTCTGGCTGTTTCGCAGCGCCGCCCTCGCCACCGCCGAATGGGATTTGAAGAATATCGCCGTAGTGCTCGCCGAGCAGACACGGCAGGGCATGCTGACGGTGGACATGGCGCTGCGCGCGACAGCCGAAGATTACCGCGGGCGGGGAGCGGCCGCCCGCCCGCTGTCGGAGGAGGCTTTGCACGCGCGTATGCACGAGCGCGTAGGAGATCTGCCGCAGTTGCGTTCTCTTCTCGTAATCCGCCCCGACGGCGACCTCGGCGCTCACTCAAACGTATTTCCGGCGCCCGAAATGAATTTTCGCGATCGCGACTATTTCACTGTGCATCGTGATGGCAAGGGTCCGCCGCTTTTTTTCGGTGTCCCGGTGAAAGGCCGCGTGATGGGCGCGCACCTCGTGCACACCTTGAGCCGGCGCATGGAGGATCCACAGGGCGAGTTCCTCGGCGTGGTGATTGCGGGCATCGACGTGCGGTATTTGCATGACATTTACCGCTCGCTCGAGCTCGGTCCGGCGGGACGCGTCTTCCTCTTTCGCAAGGATAGCGTTCTGCTGACCTCGTTCCCGGCGGATGATGCGGAGATCGGCGGCTCGTTTCCGGCTCACGCGCTGTTCAGCTCGGCGCTGCCGGCTGCGGCAAGCGGCGTGTTGCAGGCCAGGGGGCTGCTCAGCGACCAGCCACGGCTGATCGCTTACCACAGCCTTCAGAACTATCCGCTGGTCATCGCCGTGTCATCCACCACGGACTACGTCCTGCGGGAATGGCGCAAGCAGTCGTTATACGCGGCGATCAGCGCGCTCGGCGCGGCAGGCGTCATTGTGCTGGCGACCTTTTTGTTTGTCCGCCAGTTGCACGTTTCGGAGGAACTCGCCGGCGAGGTCACGGAGTCGGAGCTGCGCTGGCGCACGGCGCTCGAAGCCGCGGGACATGGCGTGTGGGACCTCGACGTCGCGGCGGGACGCGTATTTTGTTCGCAACGCTATCGGGAGATCCTGGGACATGCGCCCCGGGAAGCGACGCTTGAGCGCGCGGAATGGCTGGCGGAAATCCATGCCGAGGATCGCAGCGATTTTGAGCGGAAAGTCGATGCCTGCCTCGCCGGGGAACATTCCACGTGTTCTGCGGAGGTGCGCTTCGATCGTGGTGACGGAGGCTCGAAATGGGGGCTGATCCGCGGCACGATGGTGAGCGCCGATTCGCAAGGTCGCGCAAGGCGTGTGGCGGGCACCATGACCGACGTCACCGAGCAGCGGCTGGCGCAGCAGCGGCTCGGCGAAAGCGAGGCGCGGCTCAATAGCATTATCGGATCGGCGATGGATGCGATCATCACCGTCGACGGACAGCAAAACGTGGTCCTGTGGAACGCCGCCGCAGAGAAAATCTTTCATTGCCCCGCGCGCGAAGCTGTCGGAAGACCGCTCGATCGCTTCATTCCCGGGCGGTTCCGCACGGCGCACAGCGAGCACGTCGGGCGTTTCGGCGCCACGGGCGTGACCATGCGTCAAATGGGAGCGCGCACGGCGCTTTTCGGCTTGCGCGCCACCGGCGAGGAGTTCCCGATCGACGCCTCGATTTCCCAGGTCGAGGTGGGCGGATACAGGTTCTATACGGTGATCCTGCGTGACATCACCGGGCGTCAGAAAGCCGCGGCGGCGCTGGACAAATCGCATCAGGAGTTGCGCGAACTCTATACGGCGATGCACGAGGTGCGGGAGGCGGAGCGCACGCGCATCGCGCGCGAGCTGCATGACGAGCTGGCACAATGGCTGACCGCGCTCAAGATGGACGTGTCGTGGATTGCCGCGCGGCTGCCCAAGGATCTCGACCCGCTCGTTGACAGGGCCGCGAAAATCAAAGGGGTAGTCGATACGACCGTGGCGGCCGTGCGCCGCATCGCCGCCGATCTGCGGCCGGTGATGCTCGATGATCTCGGTGTGGTGCCCGCGGTCGAGAGCCTGCTGCACGGGTTCTCGCAGCGCACCGGCATCGTTATCGGTTTCAACGTCGACTGCGACGGCATGGAGTTCAAGGAACCGCTGGCGACCGCGGTCTACCGCATGGTGCAGGAGGCGCTTACCAACGTCGCCCGCCACGCACAGGCCTCCGAAGTCGAGGCCGTGATCCGGCTCGACGGCGACCGCTTGGTGGTGCGTGTCTGCGACAACGGCCGAGGCATCGACGCAGCACTGCCGCGGAAGGCGAAGTCCTATGGGCTCCTCGGTATCCGGGAACGGGCGCAGACACTGGGCGGGACGGCGAGCATCTTCAGTCCGGCCGAGGGCGGCACGGTGGTTGAAATCGTGATTCCGGTAGCATCGTACCGCAGCGGGGAAGCCGAAGCATGATCCGGGTATTGCTGGCCGACGACCATGCCATGGTCCGCACCGGCCTCAAGGAAATACTGGCCGATACCGGCGATATCGCGGTCGCAGGCGAAGCCGCCAATGGGCACGAGGTCGTCGCCTCGATTCGCGCACAGGAGTACGACGTGGCGGTGCTCGACATGTCGATGCCCGGCCGCAGCGGCATCGAACTCATCAAGCAGGTGAAGAGCGAGAAACCCAGGCTGCGCATCCTGGTGCTCAGCATGCACAGCGAGCAGCAGTATGCGGTACGCGCGCTCAAGGCGGGCGCCTCGGGATACCTCACCAAGGACAGCGCCGCCGAGCAACTGGTGGCGGCGATCCGCAGAATCGCGGGCGGCGGGGCCTACGTCAGTCCCGAGACCGCGGAGCGGCTGGCGCTCGACCTCAATCCGGCGGTCGAGGCGCCGCCGCACACGCTGCTGTCGGACCGCGAGTATCAGGTGTTCGAAATGATCGCTGCCGGCAAGTCGCTGACCGACATCGCCGATCGGCTCAAGCTGAGCGTGAAGACCGTCAGCACGCACAAGACCCGTATCATGCAGAAGATGGGTGCGGGCAACCAGACCGACCTCATCCGCTACGCGATCCGGCACAAACTGATCGACGAATCAGACGGATCGGCGCAGTAACCGCTGCCACGCCGGCGCGGCTCCCGCCGCGCGCCGTGTAGGAATCGTCCTACACCGCTTCCGTTTTTCCTACCTCCAATTTAAGCGCTTGCCGATAGTTTATGGCGCCCGAGCCCCGCATACTGGCTGCCATTAAACAGCACCAAACACGGCAAGCGCAAAATGGGATCAGATGTGTGTGTCCACCGCCAGGCCCGGCGCGGCATCGACAAGGTTTTTACAACGTATAACGGTGAGCAGGGGATGAAAGTGTTCCTGGTTGAGGATTCTGCCGAAATCCGCCGCAGGCTGATCGAGATGATCGATGACATCGACGGGGTCGAAGTGGTCGGCGAGGCGGAGACCTACAACCAGGCGGTTGCCGGCATTGTCCAAAGCCGGCCGGATGTGGCGATCTTCGATATCAAACTCGCGGAAGGCAACGGCATCGATGCGCTGGTGGAAGTCAAGCGTCACTTGCCTGCGCTGCGGGGAATCGTGTTGAGCAACTACGCCACGCCGCAGCACATCAAGGCGAGCACCGACGCGGGCGCCGAATACTTTCTGGACAAGACGGCGGATTTTGAAAGGATCGTCGAGATACTGGCGCACATGCAAGCGTCGTCGAACGGCGGGCGGGATTGACGGCCGCGCCAGTCGTTTCGTCGCAACCGGCAGACTACTTTGACCAGGAGATCACGATGTTGAATGCAGCGATTCCCCACAACACCAGGATTGTGCCTATCTTGGCAGTCAGCACTTTCCCGCAACCGATCAGGCCGGCGCGATCCGGGGTTTGCTGCGGGAGTTGCTGCCTGCAGGAGGTATGCCTGCCATGCGGGTTGTCGGCGGCCAACGTGAGTCAACTCGATCAGCTGGCCACCGTCAAACGGAGGGTGGCGCGTGGCGCCGCGCTCTACCGCAGCAGTGATGCATTCGACGCGCTCTACGCGGTGCGCAGCGGCGCGTTCAAAACCATGAGTATCTCGCGCGGCGGCGTGGAAAAGATCACGGGCTTCCACCTGCCCGGCGAATTGATGGGTCTTGACGCCATCAACACCGAACGTCACAACTACGATGCCGTTGCGCTCGAAGACAGCGAAGTATGCGTGATCCCGTTCGCCAAGTTGCAGGCGCTCGCGCTGCGCATTCCCGAACTCCAGCACCAGTTGTTCCGGCTGCTGAGCCGCGATATCGCGCGCGACCAGGGGCTGATGCTGCTGCTCGGCAGCATGACTGCGGAGCAGCGCCTCGCCGCTTTCCTGCTGTCCCTGTCGCGCCGTTACGAGCGGCTCGGTTACGCCGGCGATTGTTTCAATCTGCGGATGACACGCGAAGACATCGGCAATTACCTCGGGCTTACCATGGAGACGGTGAGCCGGTTGATGTCCAAGTTCCAGCGCCAAGGGCTGATTGCGGCGCAGCATCGGGAAATCGAATTCAAGAATCCCGGCGGGTTGATGGAACTCGTCGGACACTAGGTGATCGGTCGAAACGACTCCCCCTCACCCCGTTTCTTCTAATGCGGGGTGTTTCAAACGCCGGCCCTCATCGGGACCGGCGTTTTTTTGCACGCGAGCCGTGCCGCCTTCACGATCGCGTCGCCTGCAAAATCGCTGAGCGTGTAATAGCATGCGCACGCCACGGCCGCATCCGCGGCCGCCTTCTTCGCGGCATCGCCTGACGCTCTTCGACGCTCTTCGCGGTGTGCATTCGTTGGCGACACTCATTATTTGATGTAGATCAAAACCGGCGCGCGGGCCCGACCGTACTATTCACGCAGCGGTTATTTCCCAGGGAAGGCAACGATGGAAATCCAGAACACGTACAACTACCAGGTAGTGCGCCAGTTCGCGCTCATGACCGTGGCGTGGGGCGTGGTCGGCATGGCGGTGGGCGTGCTGATCGCCGCACAGTTGATCTGGCCGGAACTCAACCTCGCGCCGTGGCTGTCCTACGGACGCTTGCGCCCGCTGCACACCAACGCCGTGATTTTCGCGTTTGGCGGTTCCGCCTTGTTCTCGACCTCGTATTACGTGGTGCAGCGCACCTGCCACGTGCGTCTCTTCAGCGATGGGCTCGCCGCGTTTACCTTCTGGGGCTGGCAGGCGGTCATCGTGGCCGCCGCCGTCACCTTGCCGCTCGGGATCAATACATCCAAGGAATACGCGGAACTCGAGTGGCCGATCGACGTGCTGATCACGCTGGTGTGGGTCGCCTATGCCGTGGTGTTTTTCGGCACCATCGCCAGGCGCAAGACGCCGCACATTTACGTCGCGAACTGGTTCTTCGGCGCCTTCATCCTGACGGTGGCGCTGCTGCATCTCGTCAACAGCGCCGCCATTCCGGTGACGCTGTGGAAATCGTATTCGGCGTACGCCGGCGTGCAGGACGCGATGGTGCAGTGGTGGTACGGCCACAACGCGGTGGGCTTTTTCCTGACCGCGGGGTTTCTCGGCATGATGTATTACTTCATCCCCAAGCAGGCGGGGCGCCCGGTTTACTCCTACCGGCTGTCGGTGGTGCACTTCTGGGCGCTGATCTTCACTTACATGTGGGCGGGGCCGCACCACCTGCATTACACCGCGCTGCCCGACTGGGCGCAGTCGATCGGCATGCTGTTTTCGTTGATCCTGCTCGCGCCGTCGTGGGGCGGCATGATCAATGGCATGATGACGCTGTCCGGCGCGTGGCACAAGCTGCGCGATGACCCCATCCTCAAATTCCTGGTGGTGTCGCTGTCGTTCTACGGCATGTCGACCTTCGAGGGCCCGATGATGTCGATCAAGACGGTGAATGCGCTGTCGCACTACACCGACTGGACGGTGGGGCACGTGCATTCAGGCGCGCTGGGGTGGGTGGGATTCATTTCCATCGGCAGCATCTACTACCTGATTCCGCGCCTGTTCGGCCGCACCGAGATGCACAGCGTGCCGCTCGTCACGCTGCACTTCTGGATCGCCACCATCGGCGTCGTGCTCTATATCGCCGCGATGTGGATCGCCGGCGTGATGCAGGGCCTGATGTGGCGCGCGGTCGATCCCGACGGCACGCTCACCTACAGCTTTGCCGAAGCGGTGAAGGCGACCTATCCTTACTACGCGATCCGGCTGCTCGGCGGAATCCTTTATCTCACGGGCATGCTGGTCATGGTTTACAACACCTGGAAAACCGTCGTCGGGCAACAGGCGGTCGAGGCGCCGATCCCGGCCGTGGCCGCTGCCTGATAAAGCGTGACATGGAACAGCGTGACGTGGTAATGCGTGACCAAAATCCCGATATGGATGAGGAACGACGCCTCATCACGTCACGCCTCATCACGTCACGAGTCATCAGTCACGAATTTGGGAGAAATGTGTGAACGCAACATCCAAGCATGAATTGATCGAAAAGAACATGGGGCTGCTGATCGCGCTCGTCATCCTGGTGGTGAGCGTCGGCGGTCTGGTCGAGATCGTGCCGCTGTTCTTCCAGAAATCGACGATGCAGCCGGTGACCGGACTGAAACCGTACGCGCCGCTGCAACTCTCGGGCCGCGACATCTATATCCGCGAAGGTTGCGGCAACTGCCACTCGCAGATGATCCGGCCGTTCCGGGCGGAGACCGAACGCTACGGCCATTATTCGGTTGCCGGCGAGTTCGTCTACGATCATCCGTTCCTGTGGGGCTCGAAGCGCACTGGGCCGGACCTCGCGCGCGTGGGGCTGCGCTATTCCGACGAATGGCACCGCGTGCACCTGATCAACCCGCGTGATCTGGTGCCGGAGTCCAATATGCCGGCCTACGCGTGGCTCGACCGCACCCCTCTCGACGGCTCGCATCTGCCCGCGAAAATGAAGGCGCTGCGCACCATCGGCGTGCCTTACACCGACGAGGCGATCGCCCAGGCCGCCGAAAGCGTGAAAGGCAAGACCGAGATGGAAGCGGTGATCGCCTATCTGCAAGGGCTCGGCACCGTGTTGAAAAACGTGAGGTGAGGCAATGGACATGAATGTGGCGAGAGCATGGATGATGCTGGTGCTGTTCGGGGTGTTTATCGGCATCGTCCTGTGGGCGTGGAGCGGCCGGCGCAGCGAGGCCTTCGACGCGGCGGCGCGGCTGCCGCTCGACGAAGACGACGGCGGCGGGCGGGCGCCGCACCCGCGACCGGGAGAATGAGGATGAGCGATTTCACGCACGAGGCCTGGGGCATCTACATCGCGGTGATCACGCTGGCGAGCATCGTCGCCTGCGCGGTGCTCCTCAGGTCGTTGTCCACCCGGCGCGTCGCGAAAGGCGGGCAGGTAGGCACCACCCATACCTGGGACGAGGACCTGACCGAGTGGAATAATCCGCTGCCGCGCTGGTGGATCTGGCTGTTCTACAGCACCATTGTTTTCAGCCTGCTTTATCTCGTGCTTTACCCGGGGCTGGGGAGCTTTGCCGGATATTTCGGCTGGAGCTCGAGCGGTCAGTACGAGAACGAGCAGAAAATGGCGGCTGCGAAGTATGGCCCTTTGTTCGAGCGCTTTCTCGAGCAGGACATGAAGGTGGTTGCGGCCGATCCCGAGGCGCGGCAGATCGGACAGCGGTTGTTCCTGACTTATTGCGCGCAATGCCACGGATCGGATGCGGGCGGCTCGCGCGGCTTCCCCAGTCTGACCGATCACGATTGGCTCCACGAGTACGATCTCGACACGATCAAGGACATCATCACCAACGGCCGTGTCGAGGTGATGCCTCCGATGGCGAGCGCGGTGGGCGGCGACGAGGGCGTAAAGGATGTCGTGCATTACGTGCTTTCGCTCGCGGGCCGCACCCATGATTCGTTACGCGCGTTCCGCGGCAAGTCCAAGTTCGCCGCCATCTGCGCCGCATGCCACGGCGCCGACGGCAAGGGCAACAAGACGCTCGGCGCGCCGAACCTGACCGACGACATCTGGCTCTATGGGGGGAGCGAGGCGGCGATCGCCGAAACCGTTGCCAGGGGCCGCGGCGGGGTCATGCCCGCACACAAAGGCCTTCTTGACGAGGGCAAGATTCACGTGCTCACGGCCTACATCTACAGCCTGTCGGCTGAGGAAAAGAAGTAGCCGCCGATGAACGCCGATCAAGGACAGCGATGGTCGCCATCGTAGTCCGGCCCGTAGCTGCGTTTATCGGCGTTCATCGGCGGTTATATGGTTGTGGGGTTTGCCGTTGAGTCAGCCGGCGCGTAGCCTCAAATTGGCCTCCGTCAGCAATGAAGTCGAGACCGCACTCTACGAGGTGCGGAGGAAGATTTATCCGCGCGCGGTACGCGGCTGGTTTGCGGGGTGGCGCTGGGCGCTGATCTGGCTCACCCAACTCGTCTTCTACGGCGGGCCGTGGCTCACGTGGAACGACCGCCAGGCGGTGCTGTTCGATCTCGGCGCGCGCAAGTTCTACATCTTCGGCTGGGTGTTCTGGCCCCAGGATTTCATTTTCCTCACCGCGCTGCTCGTGATATCGGCGCTGTCGCTGTTCCTCTTCACCGCGATGGCCGGCCGCTTGTGGTGCGGCTATGCCTGCCCGCAGACGGTCTATACCGAAATCTTCATGTGGATCGAGCGCAAGGTGGAAGGCGAACGCCTGCAACGCATGCGCCTCGACAAGGCAGCGTTCACGCCGCGCAAGTCGGCGCTGAAAGCGGTAAAGCACGGCATCTGGATCGCCCTCGCGCTTTGGACCGGCTTCACCTTTGTCGGCTACTTCACGCCGGTCAGGACGCTCGCCGCCGAGGTCGCGACCTGGACGCTCGGCCCGTGGGAAATGTTCTGGATCCTGTTCTATGGCTTCGCGACCTACGGCAACGCCGGCTGGATGCGCGAACAGGTGTGCATTTACATGTGCCCCTACGCGCGTTTTCAGAGCGTGATGTTCGATCCCGACACGCTGGTGATCACCTATGACGCGCGGCGCGGCGAGCCGCGTGGCTCGCGCCGCCGCGCGGCCGACTACAAGGCGGCGGGGCTCGGTGACTGCATCGATTGCGGCATCTGCGTGCAGGTGTGCCCGACCGGCATCGACATCCGCCATGGCCTGCAGTACGAGTGCATCGGCTGCGCGGCGTGTGTGGACGGCTGCAACCAGGTGATGGACAAGATGGGTTATGCGCGCGGGCTCATCCGCTACTCGACGGAAAACGCCGTGCGGGGTCGTTATCCTGAGGCGCGCATTCTCAGGCGTGTATTCCGCCCCCGCGTGATCGTTTACGGCGCGCTCCTCACCGCCGTCGCCATCGGGCTGCTCGCGGCGCTCTACCTCCGGACGCCGCTCAAGGTGGACGTGATCCGCGACCGTGTGACGCTGGCGCGGGAAACCCGCGACGGTTTGGTCGAGAACGTCTATCGCCTGCAGCTCATGAACACCGACGAGCGTACCCGCCGCTACATCATTTCCGCGACCGGACTGGACGGCCTGAAGGTGGTGGTTCGCCAACCGGTGGAGGTGGCCGGCGCTACGACCCAGGCGGTGGCGGTCGCGGTGCAGATCGATCCGGCCGGCGTAAAGACCGGTTCGCGCCCGATCGTGTTCCACGTCGAGGACCTGGACGAACCGCGCGTCAAGGTGAGCGAGAAGTCGCGGTTTTTTGTGAAATAGGTGAGCGGTAAGCGGTGAGCAAGCCATTGATAATGTCGTCGGATCACTGTTCACTGATCACCCTTGCCGCCGAAAGAGGGCTGTATGTCCATGAAAAGCGTTGAAGTCAAGCGGTGGTACCGCGAACCATGGCCCTGGATGCTGATGGCAGGACCCGCCGTGGTGGTCATTGCCGCGATGGTGACGCTGTGGCTCGCGCTTGCCAGCGACGATGGGCTGGTCGCCGACGATTATTACAAGCGGGGTCTCGCCGTCAATCAGATCCTGGCGCGCGACGCCGTAGCCGGCGCACGCCGCTACCGGGCGCAAGTCACGTTCGCTCCCGCTTTCGATCGCGTGCGGGTGACGCTGGCGGGCGATGAACTGCCGCCGGCGCTCATGCTGCGCGTCGCGCACCCGACGCGCGCCGGCATGGACCGGGTGGTGCCGCTCGCCGCGGCCAGCCCCGGCATCTACGAAGCTTTGCTTACGCCACCGCCTGCCGGCCGCTGGCAGCTGACGGTGGAGGACGCCGGCCATACCTGGCGCTTGAACGCCGCCTGGCACGTGCCGGGCGAGACCGTGCTGCAACTCGGGAAGCGTTGACGGAGGAACCCATGAAGCGCGCAATCTGGATTTTATGGCCGTCGTTCATCGTCGGCGGCGTGGCGGAGGCGGTGTTTTTCACGCTGTTCGACCCGGCGGATCTGCACGTCTTCGGCGCCCCCGTCGCCCTGAGCCGCACCGGTGTCTATACGCTCGGTTTTTTCGTATTCTGGCTGTTCGCCGCGGCGTCGAGCGCGTTCACCTGTTTCCTGCAGCGCAACGCCTTCGAGATCAACCGCATGTGCCCGCTCGAGCCCGAGGACAGGCCGGCGGGTTGTCCCAACCGCGCCGATCACGACCCGCTGCTCCCTTCCTGAGCGCCGGGGCCGATCCGGCTTGACTTGGATCAAAGCGCCGGTCGCCTCGGCGAGTATTCTGAATCTGACGGTAAACTGAGGGCGGCGCAACGAGCGTGGATTCGTCCCGCAAAGCGGGCGGGCAGCGGACCGGGAGGCGCAAAGCGCGCCCCGGGGCGCGGCGCCTGGCGCCCAAGCCGGCCGCCGAGAGCGGGTCGGCCCGCGTCATCGTCGTGACGGCGGAGCAGCGCCAACACCTGATCGAGGATGCGGCGTACTTCCGCGCCGAGCGCTTCCGTCAGATCGAGCCGGGGAATTGCCGCCGTCAGGACCTCTGCGATGCGGAAGTGGAAATCGAGGCGGTGCTGAAGAAGCACAAAAGGAAGTGATGCGGCGGAACAGGACCGTCTTTGCCGTCGTGGCGCCGGGCGCGCAGGACGTCGAGGACGTGGTGTGGTTCTTGAACCAGACGCGCTACCGCTACCCGCAGCAGGTCCGGTTAGGTCTGGCAGGCGTGCTGGCCGATCAGCCCGCGCAACACGTCCATCTTGACGATCCTGATGAGCTTGCTGCGCACCTCGATCACCCCTTCGTCATGGAAGCGCGACAGCACGCGGCTGATGGTCTCGAGCTTCAAGCCCAGGTAGCTGCCGATTTCCTCGCGCGTCATGCGCAGGTTGAATTCGGACGGCGAGTAGCCCCGCGCGGCGAAGCGCTGCGACAGGTTGAGCAGGAACGCGGCAAGCCGCTCCTCGGCGCGCATGCTGCCCAGCAGCAGCATCACGCCGTGGTCACGGACGATCTCGCGGCTCATGATGCGGTGGAAATGCTGTTGCAGCGAAGGGATATCGTGTGAGAATTGCTCCAGGACCGCAAACGGGATTTCGCATACTTCGGTATCATCGAGCGCGATGGCGTCGCACATGTGCCGGTTGGAGCTGATCGCGTCCAATCCCAGCAGGTCACCCATCATGTGAAATCCGGCGACCTGTTCACGGCCGTCTTCGTGCAGCACGCAACTCTTGATGAAGCCGACACGGATGGCGTAGAGCGATTGCAGCTCGGAACCGGCGCGATAAAGATAGTCGCCCCGCTTGACCGGCCGCCGGCGGTTCACCAGGCGGTCGACGGCTTCAAGTTCGCGCTGATCGAGACCGGCGGGCAGGCACAGCTCGCGCAGGCTGCATTTCGAGCAAACGGTCCTGAGCCGGTTGACGTCAATCGGGGTAAGACCCAGGTGGGAGGGCATTATCAATGGCTCGTCGGCAGAGCGGCAGGGTGTCGCCATATTACACCGGTTTTGACCTAGATCAAAACGAGGTTCTCTGCCGGTGCGATACTGGATCGCGTCGCCCATGGTATATAGACACCGCATGAGCTCATTTTCCGATCATTTGCCGTTTGAAATCGACCTCGATCTGATCCGCAAGCTCGATCGCAACGGTCCGCGCTACACTTCGTACCCGACCGCGGACCGTTTTATCGAGGCGTTCGGACCGGAAACTTACCGGTCATGGGCCGCCAAGCGCAACATCGGCGGCATCCAGCGGGCGCTTTCGATCTACGTGCACCTGCCGTTTTGCAGCACGATCTGTTTCTACTGCGCCTGCAACAAGATCGTCACGCGCGACCACGGCAAGGGCGTGAAATACCTCGACTATCTGGCGCGGGAAGTCGCGCTGCAGGGACCGTTGTTCACCGATGATCCGCGGGTTCAGCAGATGCACTGGGGCGGCGGTACGCCGACCTTCTTCAGCACCGAGCAGCTGAGCGGGCTGTTCGCGCTCTTGCGGCGACATTTCGAGTTTGCCGGCGACGGCGAGTATTCGATCGAAATCGATCCGCGCACGGTCGATGAGGGCAGGATAGCCGCCTTGCGCGGCATGGGTTTCAACCGGCTGAGCCTCGGGGTGCAGGACTTCGACCCTGACGTGCAGCGGGCGGTGAATCGCGTGCAAAGCGAGGAGCGGACGCTGGCGGTGATGGGCGCGGCGCGCAGCGCGGGATTCCTTTCGATCAATGTCGATCTCATCTACGGGCTGCCGAAACAGAATCTGATCACCTTCAACCGCACGCTCGCGCGCGTGATCGCGGCGCAACCGGACCGCATCGCGCTCTACAACTACGCTCACCTGCCGACGCGGTTCAAGTCACAACGCCGCATCAACGAAGCGGAGCTGCCATCGCCCGAGACCAAGCTGAAGCTGTTTGCGCTCGCCGCGCAACGCCTCGTCGAGGCCGGTTACGTCTATATCGGCATGGATCATTTCGCGAAGCCCGCCGATGCGCTGGCGGTCGCGCAGTGCCAGGGCCGGCTGCACCGCAATTTTCAGGGTTATTCGACGCATGCCGACTGTGACCTGGTGGCGCTCGGCGTGTCGGCGATCGGCGGCATCGGCCCCACCTACAGCCAGAACTACCGCGATCTCCAGGATTATTACGACAGCCTCGACCGGGACGTGCTGCCGATCATGCGCGGTCTCGAGCTGAGCGCCGACGACCTGCTGCGCCGCGCGGTGATTCAGGCCCTGATGTGCCACTTCACGCTTTCGAAAGAGGCGATCGAGATCGCGTACCTGATCGATTTTGACCGGTATTTCGCGGCCGAACTCGAAGAGCTGAACGACCTGGCACGCTCCGGGCTGCTCGACCTCGATGACCGCTGGATCAATGTGACGCCAAAGGGCCGCCTGCTGGTGCGCAACATCTGCATGGTGTTCGACCGCTATCTGCGCCACGACCGCGAGGTGTGCCGCTATTCCCGCGTGATCTGAAGAGCGGGAGGTCGGAAGAGCGGGAGATCGGGAGATCGTAAGAGGGTCTTGGTTCGCACTCACGCTCTCCCGCTCTCACGCTCTCCCGATCTCCCGATCTCCCGACTTCCGTCTTTTTGAAGAATGAACGGCTGGCTTGAAGCGCTCCTGCTCGCGGCCTTCGTTGCCGGCCTCACGGGCGGCGCGCACTGCGCGGCGATGTGCGGCGGCATCGTGGGGGCGGTTTGCGCACCGCGCGCCGGGGCCAACACCGCCGCGCCGCGGTGGCGTCATGCACTCGCTTATAACTTCGGACGCATCATGAGCTATACCGCGGCCGGCACGCTGGTCGGCGCGCTGGGCCAGGCGGGACTGTGGCTGCGCGGAGGACCATTCGCCCAACAGGTGCTGATGTTCACGGCGGCGATGATGTTGATGGTGCTGGCGCTCTACGTTGCCGGCATGACGCCGATCGTGCGCGGTATCGAAACCGCGGGCAGCGTGGCATGGCGCCGCATCCAGCCATATTCACGCTGGTTCCTGCCGGTCGATTCCGTGCCGCGCGCGCTGGGGCTGGGCGTGGTGTGGGGTTGGCTGCCGTGCGGAATGGTTTATGCGCTGCTGCTTACCGCACTGGCTACTGCGGATCCCGGGCGCGGCGCGCTGGTGATGTTCGCGTTCGGCCTGGGCACGCTGCCCAACCTGCTGGCCATCGCGCTGCTGTTCGAGCAGTTCAGGAAATACTCAAGAGCGCGTGCTGCACGGATCGCGGCGAGCCTCATCATCGCCGGCGTGAGTGTCTTCGGGATCCTCAAAGCAACGCAGCCCGCCGCCTTTGCGGCCGACGACGGGCTGCTGTGTCACTTCATTCCGGGACTAAGCGCCCTGCTGCCGTGATCAACACTTGACCTGCTGCTTGCAGAAGCTGGAAAGCTCGGTCACCACGCTGCGCCCGGCGACCCGCCGGCGCATCTTGCCGGCGCCGTAATCCAGCGCGAGCTTGAACTCGAACTTGGCGAAAAAGGCGTTGAACATTTCGCCGCCGAGTGTGCCTACCGCGTAGAGCGCGTCGGTTCCGCGCTCGTATTCGAGCAGGATCGCCGACAGCGGCTGTGGCGCGGGGCCGCCCAGCACGCGCGCGCCCGAGGCTGGATCGTATTCGCTGTGTTCCGAGCAGCAGTGGATCACGTTCGGGCTCATCACCCTGGAGGCGCTTGACTGGTCGCGGTAGCTGATGAAGCTGATCTGGCGCGTCGGATAGGTCATGCGGTGCGCGCAGATCGCCGAGTAGCCGACGATCGCATTATTGGGTCCGACGCCCCCCGGCCATTGATAAGTGCTGCCGTCCTCGGTCCTCAGCTGCACGTTCCGCACCGTCGGTCTGCCCAGGTTGAGCAAGAAGCACGGCGTGCCTTCGAACGGATAGTGAAAAATGTAATTTTTGCCTGCTGCCAGACTGGAGGCTTTCAGCGGTTGCGCTCGCTCGCCGACCAGTTGCGCGCGCGTGTAGAAACGCGGCTTGAGGTCCTGGGCGGCGAGCGGCGGGTGCGCGCCGAGCGCCGCGGTCGCGGCGCAGAGCTTGAAGAAGTCGCGTCGTTGCATTTATCCAATTGTCGCGACAACGCTGAGCAGGTGTCAACTTTACCTGCTGCGAGGTGATCCGCGAGCCGCGGACCGGGCAATCGACAATTGGATCAAAGATCGTAAATCACGACTCCCTCTTATGGGTTTACCGTCAAGTAGCCGTCGGGGCGCCGATGCGGCGCAGGCCCCACTCGGCGGCGAATTCGGTCTCCATTTCTCGTCGCACGCTCATGATCTCGCTATCGGCTGCCACGACATCGGTCCATGTAAGTATCGCGCCCTTGTTAATGGCGTGCGCGAGGCGCACGCCATTCGCGAGCCCGATCGGGAGCCCACCGCAGGCGATCGAGTCCCGCGCCGGCATAAGCCTGCCGTATACCGTGTAGCCGCCTTCGCCATCAAGCATCTCGCCGGCTTTGAGATCGCGCTTCGCGATGGCCACTGCGTCGCCGCGGAAGCCGGTCGCGCAACCGGTCGCTTCGCCGCGCAGTCCCACGCTGGCGACGCTGATGCCGAGCTCGAGGCCGATCAGGTGATAAGGTTTGTACATCGCCGCGTAATTGCCGGTATCGTCGGTGACGAGGCCGTATTCCCGGAAGCAGCGGCGCACGTAGTCAGCGTCGGCGGCAAACGTGACGTAGACACCCCAGCGCAGATCACGGAACACCGGCCGGCCGTCACGCTCCAGGCTGGAGACGACTTCGACCTGCCCGCGGTGATGCAGCCCACCGCCTTCAAGGCGCGGTTTGAGCACGCGCGGCAGGTCGTCGACCCCGCACGGCGGAAACGCCAGTCCGTCGGGGGCGGGCGTGAGCCCGGTGGCGTTGGCCACCGCCGCCATCTCGAGCGCCGACTTGGTGCCGTCGAGGAATGAATTGAACATCTGGGCATTGAAATCGCCTTGCACGACCATTTCCGGCGTAAAGCCATAGTGGCCCCATACGGTATCGGGCGTGGATTCGTGATAGGCGGGCAGGTACTTGGTGCCTTTGCCGGCAGCAACCACTTCAAAACCGGCGGCGCGCGCCCAGTCCACCATTTCGCAGATCAGCGCTGGCTGGTCGCCATAGGCGAGAGAGTAAACGATGCCGGATGCGGCGGCGCGACGCGCCAGAAGCGGTCCCGCGAGCGCATCGGCTTCGACATTGACCATCACGATATGTTTGCCGTGGGTGCAGCAGGCGAGCACGTGGCGGATGCCGGCTGCGGGACTGCCGGTGGCGTCGATCACGATATCGACTGCGTCGCTCGCAATCACCGCCGGCGCGTCGTCGGTGACAAATGTGGCGCTGCTTCTGGCGGCCTCAGCGAGTGAGTTTGCCTGATATTGTTCGGCGGACCAGCCCACGCGGGCGAGGCTAACTCGCGCGCGCTGCGGGACAAGGTCGATTACCGCCGTGAGATGCAGGCCCGGCGTGCGACGCGCCTGCGACAGGAACATCGAGCCGAACTTGCCGGCGCCGATCAGCGCCACGCGCAACGGCCTGTTCTCACCGGCGCGCTGGGAGAGTAAACGATGCAGATTCATGATGGCGATAGCATGGGCTGATGATGCGACCCAATTCTATCGCAAAGGGAAGCCGCGGCATGCTGCGAGTTGCGCCTGCCCGTGATCGGGCGGGAGCGGCGATGGCGTCGCCTCCCATCGCCCAACCCATCTGGACAGCTCGAGCGCGTTACTTCGCTTGACGTACCATGTATTCGACGGCAGCCTTGATGTCAGCGTCGGATGAGGAGGCCGCTCCGCCCTTGGGCGGCATTGCTCCTTTGCCTTTGACGACCGATGCAACCAATGCATCGGTACCCTTCTTGGCGAGGGGTCCCCACGCCGCCTTGTCGCCCAACTTCGGCGCCATCGCATTGTGGCACCCACCACAGGACTTGTCGTATACCGCCTTGCCATCGGCCGCTGCCGCGATCTGACCGGAACCAAACAGCACCGCCATCCCCGCAACGACCGCAAGTCCGAGCTTCATGCCAACCTCCGTTTCATGTGTTGCCGTCAACAAAAACACTCTGTAGCCGCGGTCGCTGAATAACCCTCGCTGAGCGCTCATTTTCCCGGCTGACCGGCATAGAACGACGCGACGCTTTCTATGATGGAATCGCTATAAGGCAAGCTCATCTTATGCATCGTAGTGCTTTCCCGTCGATCGTCGCGATAGGCCCTTAGGGCCATTACGAGATAGTCCCTGTCCTGCCCGCTGATTTTCGGAACCGCCATCGCAGGGTTGTCCACCTCGCTGCCATGGCAACGATTGCATTTTTCGGTCAACTCCTGAACGATCGTCTGTCCCTTTTCCGCGGCTCTGGACTTTTGGGCCGCGTAGAACGCGGCGATGTCCTGGATGTTTTTATCACTAAGACCGGTAACGTAAAGGCGCATGTTTTCACGCTTGCGAGTTGTTCTGTAAGCCTTGATCGCATCCAGCAGGTACCCGGCATCCTGACCGGCAAGGCTGGGCGTCGCCGTGTCGGTGCTCACACCGTAAGAGCCGTGGCAACCGCCACACACGGCAGTGAGCGGTTCGCCGGCCGCCGGATCGCCAAGCGCCGGTGCGGGACGTTGGACCGGGGTCTGAGACGCGAAATACAGCGCCAGACTTTCCATATCGAGCTTGCCCAAACCAGGTAGCATCGAATGCATCGGCGATTTCTTGCGATCTGCGTTTAGATACTCCTGGAGAGCAAGCACAAAATAGCGGGGCTGCTGGCCGGCCAGGCTGGGTGTGCCGGGAGTCGTGCTGTTGCCATCTTCGCCGTGACACTTTGCACATCCTGCCGCCAGCGCTTTACCGCTCTCATAGGGGGAAAAGAATGGAGCCTCCTTGCCTGAGGCGGACGCGACCGGAGGAAGACTGGCGTAGTATGCGGCCACATTTTTCACGTCCGCTTCGCTCATGCGGCCCGCCATTGTTCTCAGGGCGGAATGGTGGCGCTTTCCTTCCTTGTAAGCTTGTATTGATGCGATCAGATAGCGTTCTCGCTGGGCCGCCAGGCTGGGAATGGCCGGTGCAGTACCCTTGCCATCAACACCATGACACGCCTTGCACTCTCGTTCCGCAAAGGCTTTGCCCGCTTGAACATCCGCTGCGGGTTGCTTCTGAACCGTACTCTTGACGGTTGATGGCTCTTTATCCGCGCAGCCGATCAGCGCCACCGAAAATACAATAGCCAGCATCAAACGTTTCATCAAGAACCTCGAAGATCAGGGGTCGCCAATATTTGCTTACGTACGGTCAAATCATGGCAGCCATGGGCCGAATCAAACCACCGGCGCAAAAATTCTCGCCCTTTTACGCTATACAAAACGGCGTCGACCGTGTTGACATAGATCAACATTGAACGAGATCGCGAACCAAGCGGCGGCTTTGCCCGTGCTTCCATCAACCAACGGCGCGAATATCGGTGCTTTCTCTCTGGGTCACCGGGGAGGGTGTCCGAGAGAACCAAAGCTGATACATGGACACTCCCCACATGAACGCGAACGACAGGCCCATAACAGCCCCGGCGGCGATCACCACCCAGGCAAACGGGTGATAGAGCTTGGTGAAATACCAAGAGCCGATATCCAGCGTGAGGGAGACGAATGGAAGCGCGACGACGGCGCACTTGAACCACACGGGCCGCACGTAGGCATGGCTGAAGATGAGACCCATGATAAAGAAGACGAAGGTGATGCCGAACAGGTGAATGTGCGAAACGCGAACCAGCGTGAAGATACCGGTGCCGGTGTCGATTTCGGTCATTTTCTTGAGGTTATCGTATCCGCTGAAGTTCGCAAGGTGCGGGTTGCTGCCGTCGTGACAAGTCATGCAGCGCTTGTCCAGCGTCGGCTTGATCACCTTTTCGTACTGGGCTCGATCCGCGCCTTCCTGCACCCAGCTGATGATGGGTTCGATCTCGTCCGCCGGCAGCATGCTGCGCATCGGTCCGCGCAGGGCCGATTCGAGGCGCGAAGCCTTTCCGCTGCCGCTATAGGCGATGACGACGTCCTGGTACGACAACGTTATCGGATTGCCGTCCTTCCCGGAATAGGTGTGATACAGGTAGATTCCGGCGAACAGGTAGGCCGACCCGAGCACGAGGAGCGCCGCCGTATACAGCACCCGCATGCTGTATGGCAGCTCTGAATAATGAAGATAAAACCGGTGCAGCGGAACATCACTCATGGTCGGTTCCCGCGGTCTTGCGGTCCGGAACACTCGGGCACAGCTCAAGCGGCATCAGAGGGACTCCAGCCTGCGCATTGGCGCTGCTATTTTACGCCAGCGCGAATGCGCGCGACGGGATATCACTTTTTCTTGAGCGATGCATAGTACGCGGCCAGATCCGCCACCTCCTGGTCGTTGACCTGGCTTGCGAACGTCTTCATGACCGGATTGGCGCGCTTGCCCGACTTGTAGTCCTTCATGGCCTGAATGATTTGATCCTCCTTCTTACCGGCCAGCGCGGGATTCGGTGCGATCCCCTCACCGTTTGCCCCGTGGCAACCGGCACAGGTGGCGGCTTTGTTCTTGCCCGCTTGGGCGTTTCCACCCGCCTGCGCGGCGCCGACGACTCCCAGCAATGCGGCGACCCCAACGATCAACAGCGTGCGTTTCATGGCGTACCTCCTTTTTGGAGCTGGATGATTTCAAGCATCGGATGTGCGTTTCAGGCCACTGACACTACTCACTTGTAAGGCACGGTCACGTAGACGAAGGCCCGCGCCCGTTGGCGCGCATAGTAAGCCGCGAGCGCCTCGACATCCGCATCCGCCAGCGAAGTTGACATCGCAGCCATCACCGAGTCCTTGCGTGCGCCGGTCTGATAGGCGCGCAGCCCTTTCACCAGATACTCGACGCGCTGCGCCGCCAGCGCAGGAGTGCGCGGGTCGGTGCTGTTGCCGTTTACGCCGTGACAGCGGTCGCATCTCTGCACCCATTCGGCGGTCGTCAGCGGTTTTTCCACCTTCGGCGGCTGCGGCTGTTGAGCGGCGTAATAGGCCGCAAGGTCCCGGATGGCACGGTCGTTAAGCGCCGCCGCGAGTCCCTTCATCGTTTCGTCCTTACGTGATCCGTCCTTATATGCGCGAAGCGCGCTGGCGAAGTACTGCGCATCCTGACCGGCAAGGCTCGGATTGGCGGGATTCCCGCTGACACCTTGGTCACCATGGCACCCTGCGCAGGCCGCTGCGGCCGTCTTGCCCGCTGCCTGATCGCCGGGGGCCGGGGTTTGCGCCCGGGCGGGTTTTTGCAGAGCATAGTAGAGCGCGATATTCTTCACGTCTGCGTCGCTGAGAGCCGCGATCAGGGACTTCATGATGTCATGCTTGCGTTGCCCGCTCCTGTAGGCGTTTATGGCCGCGGCAAAGTATTTCGGGTCCAGCCCGACGAGGCTCGGCATGCCGGGCGTCTTGCTGATGCCGCCTTCGCCGTGACACCCCGCGCATCCGGCCGTTGCAGCCTTGCCGGCTGCGACCGGGTCGGGCCTGGCGGGGGCTGCCTTTGCGCCGCCCGTGGCAAGGGGTTGCGCGGGTTCGAGGCTCGCGTAGTACGCAGCTACTTTCACCAACGCTTCGTCGCTCAGGAACTTGACTGCGCCCTCCATGGCGTGATCGCCACGGGTACCGGCCTGGTAGGCCCGCAGCTTGGCGTAGAGGTACGCCGGGCGCTGGCCGGCGACGTTGGGCACGCCCTTGGTCGTGCTGATGCCGTTCGGGCCGTGGCAGCGGGAGCACGACTCCGTGACGCGCCTGCCTTCCGCGACGTCCGCAGCGGTCGCGTACACCGCTCGGAGGTCGTCACCCTCTCCGGACTTCGGCTTGGCCGATTGAGCCGTCGCCCCTGGTGAATAACCCGTGCCCGTTGCGCCCCCGGCGAGGATGCCCGCCACAAGGAGAAGAGTTCGCGTGTTTCGTTTCATCGACATTCTCTCGAACGGTTTCAGCAATCTTGAATGTGTTATACCTTCCCATCCGCTGCTACTTCGCTACCATCAACGCAGAAGAAATCATTCCAGAGAATTACTGCACACTGGATGCAGGCAATGGATGATGGTGTCGCGTTTTGTACCCAGGGCGGAAGCAGCCGGACCAGCACCGCCAGCAAAGTCAGCGGTGCAATGACCGTTGATACGGCAGCCGCCAGGCCCTACCTGTGGAGAAAATGAGTATGTGATATTTTAGCAGACCCTGGCCCGTCTTCGCGATTTCCTGTCCGCCGATGACCAACTTCCAGCGCATTCTCAACACGGAATCGCACGATAAATAAGGGAACGACGAGCAGGCATGTCACGTACTCCATGTTCCTTTGGACGCCATCAACGCAATGAATGAGGTAGAATAACAACTTTGGTTCGCCGTCGCGGCCTCGTTCAATATCCTAATTTGTGGGAGATCACATGAAAAATGTGGTCGTATTGTTTGGCCTTGTCGTGTTCGCAGCGAGCGCTCAGGCGCAGCAACCTCAGGCCAAACCGGATATCGCCAAGGGACAGACGATTGCCAAACAGGTTTGTTTTGCCTGCCACGGTGAAGACGGCAACAGCACATCCCCGGCCAACCCGAAAATCGCCGGCCAGATTTCAGAATACCAGTATAAGCAGTTGGCAAATTTCAAGGCCAACTCCGAGCGCAAGAGCGTCGTGATGCTCGCTATGGTGGCTAACCTGTCGGAAGCGGACATGCTA
>MERI01000059.1 GCA_001772005.1 Betaproteobacteria bacterium RIFCSPLOWO2_12_FULL_62_58
CCTCCAGCATCACTTCGGGCTCGGCAAGATCTTGCGCCGCGATCAACTTCTCGGCGAGCCGGATGGCGTCCGGGGTATCCTTGATGACGAGCAGGTTCACCTTCTCGTCGATGAAGATGTCGCGCGTTTTCAGGATGGCGCGGATCATGTTCGCCGTCTGCTTCACGTCGGCGTTCGCGAGATAGAAGCTTTTCACCACGAGTTCCCGGTATTCCCGCTGCTTCTGCGGGGTGTTCGGATACACCAGGATCGTGGTTTCGTTGACGAGCTTCTGCTCGAGCTGGTTGGCGGCGAGAACCAGACGGATCAGCTCCTCGACCGTGGTGTCGCGCACGGAAATGCTCGTCCTCTGGTCGGTGCGCACGTCCTTGTCAAACACGAAATTAATCCCCGCGGCGCGCGCGATGACATCAAACACCGCGCGCAGCGTCACGTCGCGCAGCTCGAGCAGGATCGGTTTCGTGGCTGTTGACTTGATCCGCGGCGTAACGATGGCGGGCTTGACGGTCTTCTCATCGATCGACCGCTGCAGGCGCCGGGCCTCGCGCTGCTCGGGGTTTTCGGCCAGCACCGGCCGCAGCACGTTAAGCGCTTCGTGATACTTTTCCGCCTTGACGAGCGTCTCCGCGTTCGCAATCAGCGAGCGGTGGCGCTTGTCCGTTTCGATTTGCACCACGCCTGCGCGCGCGCGGGGATTCTGCGCGTCGTATTTCTGCACGCGCCGGTAAAGTTCTTCGGCGGGCTCGAACTGCCCCGCGAGCCGCAGCGTTTCCGCCTGGCTCAACCATCGCGACACCAGCAGTTCGCGCTGGCGGAAGTACTCCTGGCGATAGGCGATGTTGGCGGGGTTGTCCTTGACGGCTTTCTCGAGAACGACCAGCGCCTGCTCGCCGCGGCCGCCGTCGAAGTGCTCGCGCGCTTCGCTGAGGATCGGGTCTGAGGCGCACGCGGCGAGCAGCGTACAAGCCGCAAGCAGGCTCAGCAGAAACCCGGCGTGGAAGTAGGGGCGGCCCGCGATCATCTCGCGCTACCGGCTGGAGTCCGGTTGATTTTACGGTTCTCTGTATGGTATGTCATAGACATGGATGGACTTACGGGGCGTCGGTTTCGGCTGGCGCCCGGAAGTGGATCGTCAGGCGGACCTGCGCCTCAAGCTGGGCTTCGGCAACCCTTTTGCGCTCAAACCGCAACGCATCCACGGAGGCAATCGGCATTTCTTGAAGTATAGCACCGACGAACTCGCGGATTTGCGGGTAGGCGCCGCGGATTGGCAACGTGACGCGGTACGCGGCGAGCCCCGGACCGCGGTTTTCCAGTCGGTACTCACCCTGCTGCAGATCGAGCTTGGCCTTCCGGCCGAGTGAATACAGTTTCTCCAACTCGTCGGAAAGCTGCTCGACCGGTGGAAAGAGGCTCTGGAAACGGAACAGCTCGGCGGGGGCGCCGTTGCCGGTGATTGAGACCGTTTGGTAAGGGGATCGGTTCTTGAGGCGATCTGCCGCGCCGCGCTGCGCTTCCAGTTCGCGCTCGGCCGGCTTCACCGCTGTAAGATAGACGGGAACGCAGAAAAGAAGCACGCCGAGTGCCAGCACCCCGGCTGCGCCGAGCGTTTCCAGAAAACGTTGCAGGTGTTTCATGGCGCGGCCTCGAATCGCGCCTGGACCGAGAATTGTATCGGCCGCTGAGGATCGTCGAGCTGGACCCGATGGTTGACCAGGTGAACGTTGAACAGCCTTTTCGCGCCCGCGAGCCTGCGCACATACGCGAGCATCGACTGTTGGTCGCGCGCCTCAGCGGTAATTCGCAGGAGCCGCTGTTGCGCTTCAGGCTGAAGCTGCAGGATCGCGACATCATCGGCCGCCGCTTCCTCGATGGTGTGAACGATCGCCGCCCAAGGCAGCGTGAGCTGCCGCACCACCGATTCCGCGTTCTTGACCTGTTCGTCCAGGCGTTGCTTGGGAATCGCTTTCGGCGCTCCGCGCTCGGTGCTCAGCAGACCGTTTGCGGTTTCGCTGCGATCGAGTTCGATCCGAGCGTCGCGATAGCGCAAGACGAGGTCCGCGGCCACCACAAGCGAGACGGCGAGCAGCGCGTAGCCCAGCCAGCGCTTCCGGCGCGGCGCGGCGATATAGTCGAGTTCGAGTCTTCGGATCGTCATGACGCCGTGAGCGCTGCGGCGTAGACAGAATCCTCGCGGGGGGAGAGTCCCTCGGGCCAGGCGGCCTGCAATCCGAGCAGCTTCCAGGAGCCGTGGCGGGGGAGCGGGGTGCTCGCCAATCGGGGTGCGTGGATGAGAACGGTGTCAGGTACGCGCTCCAGGTTGGTTCTCCAGCGCTCCCGGTCGAGCAGGTTCACCCACGCGTCAGCATCCGGGTAATGGCCTTTCGCGTTTTGCACCGTAATCCAGTTCGATCCCGAATGAAGCGCGAGGCACGCGCGTTCCGGCTCGACCAACAGGAACCAGGCGCCGGTTCTCGGGAACCGTCCGCGCCAGAAATTGAAGGCGGACATGAGCAAGGGTTGCGCCGAAACGAGCCGCGGTCTTGCCTCCCGAGGAAAGCAGGCGCGGAGCGCCTCAAGCAGGCCGGCGTCTATGGCGCATGCAATTTTCGCCCCCCTGGAGTGGATGTCGCACAGCCGCACGTCCCATGCGCGGCCGCGCTCGCCATACACCTTCGTAAAGTGGTATCGCGCGAGCGCGCGCTCTTCTTCGGCGCCGCTCACTCCCTCGCTGGGCGGCACCAGCGCGTAGCGGACAAAATGATTGGACAGGACGATCGTGACGGAAACCGGATCCCTGCGCCATGCTTCCGCTTCCGAGCGCAGCGCCGCGACCGCGCCTTGCCAGGGTTCCGGGCCGTAAGCAGGATCGACCCGAACCGTGCGTTTGGCCAGGACTTTGGGCTTGAAGGCGCCGCCGAGTCTCAGCCAGGAAACCTCGGTTGACGCAAGCGACGCCAGCAGCCGTTCACGCCACAAACGTAACACGATTGATCTCCTGCAGCGTGGTGTCGCCCTTGCGTACCGCTTCGATGGCGGCTTCGCGCAGAAAACGCGTGCCAGCCCTGTGGGCGGCCTCCTTGATCAGGCGGATCGCGGCGCGGGTCGTGATCAGCTCGCGGATTTCGTCGTTCAGGATCATGAGCTCGGCAATCGCCTTGCGCCCCTTGAAACCCGAGCCTCTGCATTCGCGGCAGCCGCGGCCGATGCGAAAACGGAAAGATGCGGCTTGCTCGGGAGCGAGCCCCGACTCCCGGAGCAGCGCTGCGTCAGGGCAGTAATCCTCCGCGCAATGCGGGCAGACGAGGCGCACGAGCCGTTGCGCGAGGATCGCATTGAGCGCAGCCACGAAGCTGTAGAGGTCCACGTTCATGTGCATGAAGCGCCCGATCACGTCGAACACATTGTTCGCGTGTACGGTCGTGAAGACAAGGTGTCCCGTGAGCGCCGACTGGACGGCGATGTTTGCGGTTTCCGGGTCGCGGATCTCTCCCACCATGATCTTGTCCGGATCGTGGCGCAAGATCGAGCGCAATCCCCTCTCGAAGGTGAGTCCCTTCTTTTCGTTGACGGGGATCTGGAGCACTCCGGGAAGCTGATACTCGACCGGGTCCTCGATGGTTACGATTTTGTCCTGGCCGGTGTTGATCTCGGTGATCGCGGCGTAAAGAGTCGTGGTCTTGCCGCTGCCCGTCGGACCGGTGACGAGCAACATGCCGTAGGGTTCGTGCGAAAGCCGCCGCAGGGCCCGGATCTCTTCAGCTTCGAAACCGAGGCTGTCGAGGGAAAGCTCCTGGTGGGTGCTCTCGTACAGGGTTTGCTTGTCGAGCACCCGCAGCACTGCGTCCTCGCCGTGGATGCTCGGCATGATCGAGACGCGGAAGTCCACCGCACGTCCCCGGTCGAGCGCCTTGAAGCGGCCGTCCTGCGGCACCCGGCGCTCGGTGATGTCGAGTTCCGCGAGCACTTTGACCCGCGCGATCGCCTGTTCCGCCTGCTGCACGTCCTGGATAAATTTGATCTGCGACAGGATGCCGTCGATGCGGAACTTGATCACGAGGCCCGTCGCCACCGTCTCGAGGTGGATGTCGCTGGCGGCGATCTTGAGGGCGTCGCGCAGCGTGGAGCGGACCAGGCGCACGACCTCGCTCGTTTCCTCGCTGATCGCCTTGAGGGAAAGATCCTCGGTGCGCTGGCGCTCCTCCCCGGTTCGCGCAGTCTGCGCTTGTACCGTGTCGAGCGCGCGCAGCATCTCCTCGTGGCTCGCGAGAAACGCGACGAAATCTCCCCGGTGAGCGAGCCCCCAGGTAAAGGGCATCTGGATCCGTTCGTCCGCCCAAGCCTGCAGCTCGGGCTGGAACGGATCGTCGATCACCAGTATGGCGTGAGCTTGCTCGTCCCGGACGAGGACGCAGCCACGCTGAGAACACTCGCTGAACGGCAGTATGTCGAAAGCCGGCGCCGCGCGGCGCAGCGCGTCCATTTGAATCACGCGCAGCCGCAGCGTCGCGCCCAGCCGCGCCGTGAACTCGTCGGGACTGAGCGCAAGGCGCTCTTCGAGCGCGTCCACCAGGCGCCGGCGGTTGCTGGCTGCCGCCCCGCGCGCCTCGGCGATCTGCTCCGGCGTGATGGGGGCGACTTTGTCGGAGATTACCGCACTCATCGCAGGCTCCCCGCGAGTTCGAAGATGGGCATGTACATCAGGATCACGATCGCCCCGATCACAAGACCGATCACCGCCATCAGGATCGGCTCGAACAGTCTCGTGAACCAGTCCACCCAGCGGCTGATTTCCTCGTCATGAAACATGGCGATGCGATCCATCATTTCTCCCATGTTACCGCTTTGTTCGCCTACGGACAGCATCCGCATGGCGACCGGCGTCGTGAGGCCGTTGCGATCCATCGATTCGGACACCGGTTGACCCTCGCTGATCGCGCGGCTCGCCGCGACCAGGCGCTCGCGGAGTATGGGGTGCAGAAGCTCGGTGCCCATCTCAAGCGCGGCGACCAGCGGCATCCCGCCCCGCAGCAGCATTCCGATTGTGCGGTAAAAGCGGGCGAGCTGGTAGACCTTCATTCTCTCGCCGATCGCGGGAAGCCCCCACAATGCAGCTTCAATTGCCGCGCGCACCGCCGGCAGCCGCACCGCATACCATAGCGCGGCGACGGCCAACGTCAAGACGCCGATCACGACGACGGCATGGCCTTCAACCGCCTGCCCCCACAGTAGAAGCAGCTTCGAGAACAGGGGCAGGTCGACGCTCCGTTCCTCATAGATCCTGCTGAAGCGGGGCACGACGTAGAGCAACAGAAAAAAGCTCACCAGACCGCCGACTCCGATCAGCAGCGCTGGATAGATGGAAGCGTTAATAAGCCGTTTGCGTATGGCGTCGACCTGGTTCTGGTAGGCGACGTAGCGCAATAGCGCCGGAGCAAGGTCGCTCGTCCTTTCGCTTGCACGCACGGTCGCGACGTAAAGCGGGCTGAACGCGTTTGGGTATTGCTCCAGTGCCGTGGAGAACGTGCGCCCCTGGCGGAGAGTGGACGCGATTCGCTCGAGCACCGTGCGGAAGTCGCCGTGCCGCTCCTTTTCCACAAGCGTCTCGATCGCCTCGACGAGAGACAGCCCCGCATTGAGCAACACCAGCAGCTCCTGGCTGAACAGGAGAACTGGAAAACGGTCGCTGCGCTTGCGCCACAGCGACAAGAGATTGGATTTCTCCCGGATCGTGAGGACGGTATAACCGCGGCTTGCGGCCTGCTCGCACGCGCTTGCCTCGTCGAGCGCGTGAAGGTCGAGCGACTCGACCCGACCCTCCTGCGCGATCGCCCTGAGCTCGAATCGCATACCTTTATATTAGCCGCAGATAAACACGGATAAACACAGATTTCAGAAATCCAAGACGATGCGCTTAACGTCTAACATTGTTTCCGGGTTTTGTCCCGCGTTCATCGGCGGTTTGTCGCCTTCAGTGGTTCGTGATGTCGGCGTTCTCCCCGGCGCCGCCCGGCTGGCCGTCTTTTCCGTAGGAAATGATGTCGACGTCGCCGTGCTCACCCGGAGATTTGTATACGTAGGGCTTGCCCCACGGGTCGAGCGGCACGGCTTTCCTCAGGTACGGCCCGTTCCATTTCGGCTCGTTCGCCGGACGCTGAACGAGAGCGCTCAAACCCAACTCCGTCGCCGGATAGCGGCCAGTGTCAAGACGGTATTGGTCGAGCGCCTTTTCGAGCGCGTCGATCTGCGCTTTTGCCGTAGTAATCTCCGATTTGCTGACCTGTCCGAAGTAACGCGGCGCGACGTAGCCGACCAGCAGGCCGATGATGGCGACGACTACCAGCAATTCGAGAAGCGTGAAGCCGGTCTTCCGGCTCAAAGCTGCGGAACACATTCTGCGGCGCACGACCTCCTCCCTGTTTCAGCAAAAATACTACACGATTGCGAATACATTCGTTGTAGTTACGTGGCGCGGGGCAGCGCCCCGGTTTAAGGCGGCATGAAATCTGGTTTATAATGCTTTGATTTCACGGACACTTAGACGAGACATGCCGTACAGAACTGACGATTTACGGATCAAGGAGATCAAGGAGCTGGTGCCGCCGTCGCACGTGCTGCGGGAGTTGCCAGTCACTGAAAAAGCGGCGCAGACGGTGTATGAGACGCGGCGGGCGATCCACGGCATCCTGCACGGCGCCGATGACCGCCTGCTGGTGATCATGGGCCCGTGCTCGATCCACGACGTGAAGGCCGCCAAGGAATTCGCGACCAGGCTCAAGGAAGTGAAAGACCGCTTGGCGGCGGACTTGCTGGTGGGGATGCGCGTGTATTTCGAGAAACCGCGCACCACTGTGGGCTGGAAAGGACTGATCAACGACCCGCGGCTCGACGGCAGTTTTCGCATCAACGAAGGGCTCCGTATCGCGCGCCAACTGCTGCTCGATCTGAACGAGATGGGCATGCCGGTGGGGTGCGAATTCCTCGACATGATCACGCCGCAATACATCGCCGACCTCGTGTCGTGGGGGGCGATCGGGGCGCGCACCACCGAGAGCCAGATTCATCGCGAACTCGCTTCGGGGCTATCCTGTCCGGTGGGCTTCAAAAACGGCACCGACGGCAATATCAAGATCGCCGTCGACGCGATCCGCGCGGCGCAGGCGCCGCACCATTTCCTGTCGGTGACCAAGGGCGGGCACTCCGCGATCGTCTCCACCACCGGCAACGAGGACTGTCACATCATTCTGCGCGGGGGCAAAGCTCCGAATTACGACGCGGCAAGCGTCGATGCCGCGGCCAAGGGGCTCGCCGCGGCCGGGGTCCCCGCGCGCCTCATGGTCGATTTCAGCCACGGCAACAGCAGCAAGGACCCGCAGAAGCAGATCGACGTCGGCCACGACGTCGCGCGCCAGATCAGCGGTGGCGAGGACCGGCTCTTTGGGGTGATGGCCGAAAGCCACCTCAAGGCCGGCCGTCAGGACCTGGTGCCGGGCAAGCAACTCGTTTACGGTCAGAGCATCACCGACGGCTGTCTGGGTTGGGAAGACAGCCGCGGACTGCTCGAGACACTCGCCGAAGCAGTGCGCAAGCGGCGGGTCAAGGCCGAAGCCGAGGCGCAGTAGCGCGCCGGAGCGTGGAGCAGGGATCGGCGCAACGCGGAGCAGGGACCCGCTTGCGGGATGCGACCGTGCAGGCGCGCAGGCGGCCGACGCGATGTCGCAAGTTTCTTGGGCTGCGGGGTCAGAGGCCGCGCGCACCGGAACGCGAAAGAGGGATCAGGGCAACGTGGGGCAGGAATGGCGGAAGACGAACTCGAACTCGCTTCGGATCAGGGCAACTTGCTCAATCTGGAAAAGGTCGGCAAGAATGCCGCCTTGGCCGAGGA
>MERI01000060.1 GCA_001772005.1 Betaproteobacteria bacterium RIFCSPLOWO2_12_FULL_62_58
GGGCGCATCTTGCGGCTGCCCCAGGCGCGAGCCAAGCAGCACCCCGACCTCAACTGCGCCTATGCGTTCTCGGTATCGGATTCGCTGCCCGAAGTGCTGAACGAATTGCGCGAGGCACTGGAGAGTAACGGCTTCACCGCCGCGGAAGCGGAGCGCATCATCATCCCGGTGACGCAGGGCACATTGCCGCTGGGCGCTCAGCCGAAAACGGTGCAATTCGAGCCGGGCAAGGAAATCGACGCCGCTGTGGCGCAAGTACAGGTCGCTGCGCTGGCCGGGAAGGTGCGTATCGACACCGCCAAGGGCGAAATCACGGTCTTTGTGCCGCTCGACACGGCCGAAACCAAGAAGCTGACGAGTTGCGTGAAGACGCCCGAGGCCAAGGCCAAAGTAGAAGCAATGGTTGAACTCGTGCGCGAAGCGGAGAAAGCGTTCGGCGGCAGCGGGAAAACGCGCGTGCCCTCGCCTTATGAGCAGCAACTCGACTTCATCGTGCCGCTGCTGTGCGTGCAGGAGAATAAGGAGCTTTTCGAGTTCGAGAGCACTTTCCTGCTCGAGCATCCGTGGAAGCTCAGTGAGAAGGACGCCGCGCTTTCCAAATTCTACAACCCGCTGGTCAGACCCGTCGCGGAAGCTGGATATGTCGACGTCGGAGCAAAAGGCGAGGTGCAAACCAGGGTTGCCCTGGAGCCGAAAGAAGCCGATTTTGTCGGCGCCCTGCACCAGCATGTACTGGCGCTTGGCGATGCCGGCGACTGGACGTTGGAGAGCCTGGTGGTGTGGCTCGACGGGCATATCGATCATCTGGACATTCCGGCCGGCGAATCGGCGGAGTTTCTGCGCAAGGTCATCCGCGGACTGATGGCGAAGCACGGCATCACCGACTTGAACGTGCTCGCGCTCGACCGTTTCCGCCTGCGCGACGAGATCGAGGCACGCATCCAACAACACCGTGACAGCGAGCAAAAGGCGGCATTCCGGCAATTCCTGTTGCCGGATTCGACCCTCGCCGTCAGCGCCGAGCGCGCGATCAACTTCAGGACGATGAACTACGAGCCGAGCTGGCTCTACGAGGGTGGCTTCCAGTTCAACAAGCACTACTTCGGCCCGAAGCCGGGCGAACTGCATGAAAAAACCCTGGGCGGCGAGCAGACGGAGGAATTCAAGTGCGCGCAGTTCCTCGACGGGCTGCCGGAAGTGAAGTTCTGGATGCGAAACCTGGTGCGAAAGTTTTCGTCGTTCCGGCTGCAAACTTCCACGGATTGGTTCTACCCCGATTTTATCTGCCAGCTCGCCGACGGTCATGTGCTCGCGGTGGAATACAAAGGCAAGGATCGCTACACGGCTGAAGACGCGGAGGAAAAGCGTGCGGTCGGCGCGGTGTGGGCATCGCGAAGCGGCGGGCGCTGCCTGTTCGTCATGCCGACCGACGGCGATTTTTCCTCTATCACCAGAGCTATAAAATCTTGAAAAGTTTGCGTGGGACAATCGAGTTTGAATGCTCTCCAATAAGCAGTATCGTTTAGAATAAAGCTTTTCCTTTTCCTCCTGACAAAGTTAGAGCAACCGAATCATGATTAAGCGCCCAAATACCATCAAGATGAAACGTCTGCTGCAGCACTTGGTAGAGTGCGATCTAAAAGATCGCAAACAGTTGCGGGAACTCCAGGAAGACGCACGGCGAGTCCTGGGAATTGAAGAGAGCCGTCCGGAAAGAAAACGCAAGAGGTAAAACGGCAGGGGGCGTACCGGCAACTGTTCAGGACGCGGATCGCGGACAAGACGCTCGATGCGATCCGCGAGGCCACCAGTAAGGCTTGGGCGTTGGGGGGCGGCCGGTTTAAGCGTAAGCTCCAACCGCGGCTCAAGCGCCGCATGGCACCGAAGGCGAGGGGCGGAGACCATAAATCAGACGCGTATCGCCAGAAAACCACGATCAATCGAGTCTGACCCTATTGATTCTACTCGAGCAAAGCGGTGAAGGCGACCGGCATCGAGGTCGGTCGGGCGATTTCGAGCGTGGCCCGCACGGGTGAGGCCGGGATCAAAGCCCGGAGATAATTTAGATCGATAAGGAGGAAAACCGTGACTTATATCGCACGTATCGTTTCGATGCTCGTCGCATGCGCTTGCGTGACGGGTACGGCGCTGGCGCAGAAGTACCCCACCAAGGCGATACGCATCATCGTTCCCCAGTTGCCCGGCGATTCCTGCGACACCCTTGCCCGCGTGCTCGGCCAGAAGATGGGCGAGCACCTCGGCCAGCAATTGGTCGTTGACAATCGGCCCGGCGCGAGCGGCACGATCGGGCTGGCGATCGCCGCTCAGGCACCCGCGGATGGCTACACAATCGCATGCGGGCAGGGCGGCAACATGTCGGTCATTCCGCACACGATGAAAAACGTGCCCTTCGACGCGCTGAAAGACTTCGCGCCGATCGCGCTGGTCGCGACCAACTATCTCGCGCTGGTGGTGCACCCCGCGACGCCCTTCAAGAACGTCGCGGAATTCGTCAAGTACTTGAAGGCCAACCCGGGCAAGGTGGCCTTCGCGACCAACGGCGAGGGCGCTTTCCTGCACATGGCGATGGAGCTCTTTCGTTCTCAGGTGGGCTTCAAGTACCTGCATGTCCCGTTCAAGGGGGTGCCGCAGATGGGTCAGGAACTCATGGCCGGGCGGGTGGACGCCGCCTTCAGCTCGTTCACCGGCATGTACCCATTTATCGCGAGCGGCAGGGTGCGGCTGCTCGGCATCGCGAAAGCCACGCGCGCGCCCAACTATCCCGACTTTCCCACCATCGCGGAAACGGTTCCGGGATTCTCCTCCGGTGGCTGGTTTGGATTCGTCGCTCCCGCCAAGGTGCCGAAGGAGATCGTCGCGATCCTCAACCGGGAAGCCAACGCCGCCATGAAACTGCCGGACGTGCGCGCGAAGCTGGAAGCCTTGGGGTTGGACCTCTGGACCGAGTCACCGGAGTATTTCGGCGACCTGATGAAGAGCGAATACGACAAGTACGGCAAAGTGGCCCGCGACATCGGACTCGTACCGAAGTAGCGCGGAAGCCGTCCCGGCTGAAATAATTCGAGCCTGGCCCGTTTGCCTCACGCTCAGCGCGGAAATAACCGCCAGGCGATCTTCTCGGCGGATGCGGATTACCGTTTTTACCTGGAAAAGCTCCAGAGGGCTTGGGTGTTGGGGGAAGGCCGGTTTAAGCGTAAGCTCAAACCGCGGCTCAAGCGCCGCATGGCGCCGAAGGCGAGGGGCGGAGACCATAAGTCAGACGCGTATCGCCAGCAAACCACCATCAATCGAGACTGACCCTATCGATTGCTATCGATTGTCGAAAACGCGAAATCGAGTACGGGGCGCCCGCAAAACAAACTCAATGGAGCGGCGCGCCACCTGACGGGGCATCGTCTGGCACCGGTAACAACCCCGCGAATCGCCCCACAGCCCCATCCAGGAACTGAAACGTCACTTCGCCGAAAGTCCGTTTTTTCTTGCTGCGCCCCTTGGGCTTGAGCGGCATCTGGGCTCCCCACATGCCGTAGCGCGTTTCCAGCATGAATCCCACCGTGTCGATTTTGTAAGGGCTGTTCGCCAACGAGCCATAGCGGTGCAGGATTTCCTGGTGACGGGGAAGCTTGTCCTTCGGCAGCCCCCACGCCTCGATGATGGTGAAAATAAAATCCGCGTCTGTCTGAGCGGCAGCCATTTGGATGGCAAGCGCCGCGCGGTCCTTGGCGTCCTCATCCTTGGTATTGATTAGCACCGGAAGAATCTGCTTCGTAGAGAAGTTCCCCACGAAAGCGAAGGGTGAGAGCGATTCGCCGGCCTCCAGAAAACCGCGCGCCTTCGCAATCAGCGGCTCGATGACCTCGCGGTAACTGTTTGGAATTTCCATGGACAGCCTTTCGCGCAAGAACAGACTCGCTTTGGCGTCCGTTTCAGTATCGGGCATTTACATGGGTAAAGGCAATACGATCGCCTGCACGGGCCATCAAGCGCAACATGCCCGGGCCTGATGCAAGAACCACGTCACTGCGACGCAAGCCTTAGTCCAGAAAACGGCGTGACGCAAAGATTCGGTCAAAAGGCTAAGACAAATGACGCGCTAGTCGTAGAATAGTCGAACAGGTCAGGTTTTCGAACCACCACAAACAATTCAGGGAGGTTGTTCGTTGGATTCTGTCGTGCCAATGCGGCCGGGCCAAATCCTGCAAGGGTCTTTATTCAACGAACCGATGCGGGTCGAGACTGTGCGCCCGGCAGGTGCGGGCACTTGGGTGGCGGGCCTCGTCGGCACCAAATCCGAGCGCTTCAGAAGCGTTACCCTGACGTTCGAGCAGATTCAAAGCCTCAAGATCACCAGCACTATTGCGTCCTACGACGGCGACGGTCGGCTTTTGAGGTTGGGCCTACAAGCGTACGCCCTTGGCATCGCCTGGAAGTTCGACCCGTATTTCGGGCTCTCGATCTCGCGCGTTGACCCGCTGCCGCATCAACTGTCAGCAGTGTATGACTACCTACTCAAGCTCCCGCGTGTGCGCTTTTTGCTGGCCGATGACGCGGGCGCCGGCAAGACCATTATGGCGGGCCTTCTCATCCGCGAACTGAAACTGCGCGGTTTGGCTGGGCTTACGGTCAAACCCGTTCCGGGTGTGCCGCACTGCTTCGAGCCCGGGCGTACCCCCACAGCGCTCCGCCATCACGAGCGGGAGCCAAACTGGAAACTTCCACAACTGGCGGCGCGCTACCCGCGGAGTTCAACCGATCGCGAGACGGCGGAACGGCACAATCTGGAATGGGTGGCACAGGCCGAGGCGCGGCATTCAGAGCTAAGCGTACGCCGCGAGCGCCGCCGCCGCGAGCTGGAGCGTCAGCAGACGGTTTCTCTCCAGAGCGTCGAGCGCCTCACCAGTGTCGTCGTAACGCCCCATCCTGAGCGCGAGGCGCCGGATGTACGGCGTTTGCGGCCCAATTACGAGACCGAAGCTGCCGCAATGCGGGTGGCCATGGAATTCGAACGCGCGCAAGGTCGCGTGGTCACGGACGTTCACGACAAGAACCTCGGCTACGACATTACGAGCCTCGATGTCAATTCTGGGGAGCTGCGACTTATCGAGATCAAGGGACTCGGCGCCGCGACTGGCCGGATTCTGCTTACGCCGAACGAACGGCGAGTAGCCGAGGACCGGCGCGACTGTTACTTGCTCTATGTGGTGACCAACTGCGACAAACAACCGCAGCTCCAGGAGCCGATCAAGGACCCCGCGCGTATTCCGTGGCACGAGGTGATTAAGGTTCAGCACTACTGGCTGGAGGTCAACGCAATGACGCAGCCGATGAAGGTCAGCGAGCCGGATTCCTCGCCTTACGGAGACGGTAACTCATGATGACGCTGCGGCAGTTCTCAACGAGTCCGAAGACATTGCCGGCGAGCGCGGCGTGGTACCTCGCCGATCTGTCCGAGGCGCGCGGCAAGCAGGACCTGTTTACGCGGCAGGCCCCGCAGCGGCTGAAAGCATTGCGTGAACATGCCTTGATCGAAAGCGCGATTTCATCCAACCGGATCGAGGGCGTGACGGTGGAAAAATCGCGCATCAAGACCCTGATCCTGGGCAGGCCGCTGCTGCGCGATCGCGACGAGGAGGAAGTACGCGGCTATCGCAATGCGCTCAAGCTTATCCACGAGCAAGGAGCGGGGCTTCCGCTCGCAAAAAAAACGGTCCTTCAATTGCACCGCCTTGCGCGCGGCGAGATCTGGGACGCCGGAAAATTCAAGGAAAAGAACAGCGATATCATCGAGCGCTACGCGGACGGTTCCGAACGCGTGCGCTTCAGGACCGTTCCAGCCGCGAAGACCGCCGAGGCAGTGTCCGAACTCCTGACATTGTGGGAGCGTTGTCTTGCTGAACGCTGGGTGCCTCCGCTCCTCGCACTGGCGGGTTTCAATCTCGATTTTCTATGCATTCACCCCTTCCGCGACGGCAATGGCCGCGTTTCGCGGCTGCTTTTGCTTTTGCAGTGCTATCACCTCGGTTTCGAAGTCGGGCGCTACATCAGCCTGGAGCGCTTGATCGAGCAGAACAAGGAGCGGTACTACGAAACGCTCGAACAGAGTTCGCGGCGATGGCACGAGGGACGTCATGATCCCTGGCCTTACGTTAATTACCTGCTGTCGATACTCAAGGCCGCCTGCCGCGAGTTCGAAGAACGCGTTGGTGAAATAAGGAGTCCGCGAGGCGCCAAGACGGAAATCGTGGAATCAGCCGTCCACGGTTTCGCCGGAGCGTTCACGTTGGCGGAAGTCGAGCGCGCCTGTCCCGGCGTGAGCCGCGACATGGTTCGCCGGGTGCTGCGTGGATTGAAGAGTGCCGGCAAGGTCGAGTGCATCGGACGAGGTCCCGGGGCGCAGTGGCGGAGAAAGGGGTAATGGCCGCGAGAAAGGGTAAGAAAGGGGGTAATATCGTAGCTGGACCTGGCCGGTGGCTTGGGTTTGGAATCGGAACTGAAGCCGAGTGATCCAGAACGTGGAGGTGAGCTGGCGCGCGCCTGTAAGGGAATCAGCCGCAGAACGCTGGTGCGCGCCCTCTACGGCCTGCGCGCCGAGGGCGCGCGTGCGCTGCCTCGGCCGCGGGCCGGACGCGCAGTGGAAGCGTATCGGGGGCTGATGTGATAATCACGTCACGAAAACAATTTGTGATAAGAATATTCGATCTTGTCAATTTGATAGTTGACCAGATGATCACACATCCGCGAACAGTTAAAGAAATGTACGCAAAACTTCCACCGTCGAAGCTTGAGGCCATAGAACGCAGGGATAAGTAAGTCGAGCGCATAACGACAAATGATCCCAAAGGAATGCAAGCGCCTCGCGGAGGTGGATTTTCCGATTGCGGTGGTGTCGAAACATGCCGCGCGCGAGAAAGCTACGCCCAAGGGTCACCCGAGCATGTTGCATCTTTGGTGGGCGAGGCGGTATGGTTGGCACTTGGCAGAAGGAGCGACCTGATGAGTGAGAAAAACGGGACCCTGCGGTTTTCCAACATCCGGCTGAGAAACTGGAAGAACTTCGCCGCGTGCGACGTGGCGGTCGCGAACCGCGTTTTTCTCGTCGGGCCGAATGCCTCCGGAAAATCAAACTTCCTCGATGTTTTCCGCTTTCTGCGCGACCTCGCTTCGCCAGGTGGCGGCTTTCAAGAGGCGGTTCGCCGCCGTGGGGGCGTAAGCGCGATCCGCTGCCTCGCCGCGCGGCGTTATCCAGATATCGAGGTTCGCGTCATGGTCCAGCCGCTGGGTGGCGCGCCGCAGTGGGAATACGAACTCGCGTTCAAACAGGACGCGCTGCGCCGTGCGCGCATCGCCCGTGAGCGAGTCCTGCGCGATGGCAAAGAACTGTTGAACCGTCCGGACGACCCTGATCGCTCGGACCCTGCGCTCCTAACGCAGACGCATCTTGAGCAAGTGAACGTAAACCGCGACTTCCGGGAACTGGCCGCCCTTTTTGAATCAGTTCGGTACCTACACATCGTGCCGCAACTCGTGCGCGAGCCGGACCGCTCCGTCGGGCGTGCGAACGACCCCTTCGGCGGCGATTTTCTCGAGCAAATCGCCAAGGCCCCAGCGAAAACGCAAACGGCCCGTTTGAGACGAATTCGCGATGCGCTGAGGATCGCAGTGCCCCAGCTTGCCGAAATCGGGTTGCACCGTGATGTTCGCGGAACTCCTCATTTGCGAGGCAAGTACGAACACTGGCGGCCGCAGGGCGCGTGGCAGACCGAGGAGCAATTTTCAGACGGCACTCTGCGTCTCATGGGGCTCTTGTGGGTGGCGATGGAAGGCGGCGGGCCCTTGTTGCTCGAGGAACCGGAACTCTCGCTTCATCCCGA
>MERI01000061.1 GCA_001772005.1 Betaproteobacteria bacterium RIFCSPLOWO2_12_FULL_62_58
CCCGCTGTCTTTCAGTGGCTGCTCGAACGCGTAAAGCCTGAGCGTGATCATAACAATCGTGCAACGTACCGTGATAATTGGTGGATATTTGGGGAACCGCGACGCCAAATGCGTCCTGCTCTAGTGGAGCTCAATCACTTCATTGCAACGACCCGCACCGCAAAACATCATGTCTTTCAGTTGTTGGATGTCAACATCATTCCGGAGAGCAAAATAGTGGCATTGTGTCCTGGCGGCGCCTATTTCTTGGGCGTGTTGTCTAGTTCGGTGCATGTGATATGGGCAGTTGCCTCCGGTGGTTGGCTAGGGGTATGGGTGGGGCGATCTTGCGCCGTTGATGGAGATTGTTAATGGCAATGCGGCTCTCCCTCACCCCAACCCTCTCCCGGGGGGAGAGGGAGATGTGAAAAGGCGTCTCCCGGGGGGAGAGGGAGATGTGAAAAGGCGTCTCCCGGGGGGAGAGGGAGATGTGAAAAGGCGTCTCCCGGAGGGAGAGGGGGCTTCTATGAAAATGCGTCTCACGGGGGAGAGGGGGGCTGCTTTGAAGACGTGGGAGGAGGCGAAGCGGGCGCTCGATGAGGCGTTGCTGGAACGGCTCGTGGCGCTCAACGCCGAGCGCGGGGCGGAAGAGAAGCGCGGCCAGATCCGTTGGCTGCGGCCCGAGCTTCAGAATCCCGCGGGGCGCGCCGCGCCGACGCAGGTGGAGATCGAAACCGGCGAAGAAACCGTCACTGCCCCGCGCGCGGGAGAGCGCCGTCCCTGGCCGGCAACGCTGCCGGCGCAGGTCAAGGCAGTGGCGGAGGTGTTGGCTGCCGCCCGCGCACCTCACGCTGCGGTTTGACCACCAACTCGAATTGATAGTCGCCCGCAGCGCGGATTATCCCGCCGTTGGAGCCGACTATGACGTCGGCGCAGACCGCGCCGATGCCGGTCATGGCTAGAGCCGCGGTGAGCCACAACCCGAACTTTCTGCGCGATGCATTCATAGCGCTTGAGACGTTTGACGAATGCGAGCGAGGCGGTAATGCCATGGTTGTTGCATCGGTCAGGCGTTTAATGCTTGTGCCGGTGGTGCAGGTCCGGCAGATGGGGGTGAGCGTGCGTCATAGGCGGGTGCTCGTGCCAGTGCCCGTGGGGCTCGGGGCCCTCGTCGCCGCGGTGTACATGCTGGTGGTGCTCATCGTGAATATGCCGATGACTATGCGCCATATACTCGTGCGTGTGCTCGTGCAAATGCTGCTCCGTTAGTACGAGCCACGTTGCCGCAACCATCAGCGCAAGCGCAACACCGAACGTAACGGTGAACGGCTCCCCGAGGGCAAGGATCGCAATCGCGGCGCCGATGAACGGCGCGGTGCTGAAATGCGCGGCGGTGCGCGCGGCTCCGAGATGCCGCAGCGCGAGGATGAACAGCACGAGGCTCACGCCATAACCGAGGAAGCCGACCGCCAGCGCACCTGCGAGCGCCTTGGTTGGAGGGAATTGCAACCCGAGCGCGAACGCCAGGACGAGATTGAACGATCCGGCGGTGAGACCCTTTATCATCGCCAGCACAACCGGATCGTTCGCCGAAATCTTGCGCGTGAGGTTGTTGTCGAGAGCCCAGCACAAGCATGCGCCGACGATCGCGAGCGCGTGCAGCGAGAACTTGAACTCGGCCTGCGGCTGCCAGGAAAGCACGAGCCCGCCGGCGAGCATCAGCGCCGCGGCCGTCCACACGCGCCCTCCGATCGCCTCCCGGAACAGCACTGCGGCGACCAGCGTGGTGATCACGCCTTCCAGGTTGAGCAGCAGCGAAGCCCCCGATGCGCTGGCGCCCGACAGCCCCCATAAGAGCAGGATCGGTGCAACGACGCCGCCCGCGATCACCGCCCCGGCGAGCCATGGATAGTCTCCGGCCGCCAGAGGGGGTTCCGGGGCAGGCCGGTTCGCGCCGCGCCACATGTGCGTTGCCAGCCGCACTGCAATGAGCCCCAGGCCGCTGCCCAGGTACAGCAATCCTGCGAGCGCGATTGGCGGCAGTTCGCCCAGCAGCAACTTGGCGAGCGGCGTACTCGCGCCGAACAGCCCGGCGGCGATAAGGGCGAAGAAAGCGTAGCGCTGGAGCGGGAGATCGATCATGCGAAGCCAGGTGCTCAGTGTAAGCGTTACAACTTGGGAAGGGGTTTGTTGCGCGCATGCGCGCCCCGCACGTGGCCGGCGTGTTCACGTCCCGGAGATTGAGCGCCCCGACCTGCGAGTTCGTGAAGAATCTTGCAGTGCTTTGCCGGCCGTATCGAGGCGCAGAGTTTACGCAAGCTTTTAAGCTGCCTTTCCAGTTTTTGGAGTTCGCTGATGCGATTCGCCACGTGCTCGATGTGTTCGTCGAGCAGGGCATTGACCGCGCCGCAGTTTTCCGTCGGAGCGTCCCGGAATTTGAGCAGCGCGCGTATTTCCTCGAGCGTCATGTCGAGCGAGCGGCAGTGGCGGATGAACCGCAGACGATTAACCTGTTCCCGGCCGTATAGACGGTAGTTGCCGACAGTCCGGCCGGGGTCGGGCAGCAATCCCGCCGTTTCGTAATACCGTATCGTCTCGATGCGGCAGTCCGCGCGTTTGGCGAGTTCTCCTATACGCATATGGTCCTCGGATGTAGGTGGTTGTCAGATGGCAGATCAGGCGCTCCGGTATCCGAGCGCGATAGTGGCCGCGCCCAGCAAGATCAGCGCCGCACCAGCGAAATCCGTGATCTGCGGTCGGACACCGTCGGTCAGCCACAGCCAGACCATGGCTGTCGCGACGTAGACGCCGCCATAAGTCGCGTACACCCGGCCGCTCGCGGTCGGATGCAGCGACAGCAGCCAGACGAAAGCGGCAAGACTGAGAGCGGCGGGGACGAGCAGCCAGGGAGGTCCTTTGCCCGATAGCCACTGCAATGGCAGGTAACACCCCACGATTTCGAACAAGGCGGTCGCGATGAACAGCCCCAGCGTTTTGGACACTTCGATCATGATCCGCTCCCCGTGATTGCCGGCTTGACTCTATAGTAGCTACAGGGTCTGGAATGCACAACAACGCCGCCGGAGGGCCAAGGGGGGCGGCGTACCGACACCCGCACCGGGGAATTGATGATGACCGATTGCTGCAGCGACAAGGAATGCGCGATCGAGGCGCTGAAGGCGCGTCAGAGCGTGACGCTCAAAATCGTGTTGGTAATCAACGCGGTCATGTTCGTCGTGGAACTGTCGTCGGGCCTGCTCGCGAGATCCACGGCACTGCTTTCGGATTCTCTCGACAATCTGGGCGACGCCTTGACCTATGGATTGAGCCTCTACGCCGTATCCCGCGGCGCGCGTTCCAAGGCGAAGGTGGCGCTTTTCAAGGGCGGCCTCATCCTGGCGGCCGGATTGTTCGTCGTGAGGCAGGTGATCTACGGCATCTTGCATCCCGATGTTCCGGTCTTCGAGACCATGGGCATCGTCAGCTTGCTTGCCCTCGCCGCAAACGGAACATGCCTCGCCCTGCTCTGGAAACACCGCGCGGAAGACGTCAACATGAGCTCGGTGTGGGAATGTTCCCGGAACGATATTGCTGCTAACGCGTCGGTTTTCATCGCCGCAGGCGCCGTCTGGCTGACCGGGTCCGGGTGGCCGGACCTTGCAGTGGGCCTGGCGCTGGCGTGCCTGTTTCTTCGGTCCGCGGTCGGCGTAGTCGGGGGCGCGGTCCGTGAATTGCGCAACAGCGGTATGACAGTTGTCCGGCGCTGATCGTTACTGAATTTCGGGGACGGCGGTGATTACGAGATCGCAATTCGGAAACAACACGCTTCCCGGATGACGGTCCTGATCTCCGCGAACGCGGGTGTCGCAAAGAGCGCGGTCGCTGTGAAGCACGCGACGAGCAGAGCGGTGAGTCGGTTCATGGCTTGCCTCTCAGAGAGGCCTGCCAAGCCCGGCAGCGCGCAGCGCCGCCTCGTCCGGACCGCGCCCGGCGCAGCAATCCGCGAGCTTGCCGTCCACGACCACGGCCGGGACGCTCCGAATCCCGTATCGTTTCGCTTTTTTTGACACCTCCGGTTTGTGCATGTCGAGAATTTCGACCTCGCATGAAGGACAAGCAATCTTGTTAATCAGCGCAATCGTGTCTTCGCATACAGCACACCCGGCGCTGAACACTTCGATCTTGCGGGTTGCAGCCATGTTGGCTCTCCTTAATGCGCCTCAGCTCGTTGCCGGCTCCCGTCCGCGGCGCATGCGGGACAGGGAGCAACTTCAGTCGATTTTTTGCGGCTTCCCCAGAGGACCGCTACGATAAGCAGCACGACGCCGCTGGTCGTCAACCAGCCGATCTCCACACCGAACTTGCCGACTAATCCCTCTCCTTTTCAAGTGCCTCCAGGATCGGACATTCGCTTATCGGGCCCTTCCCTTGGCAGGCACGAGCCAGCTTCGTGAGCGCGCTCTTGATCCGCTGCAAATCCTCGATCTTGTCGTTAACGGTCGCAATCTTTTCTCTTGCGCGTTGCCTGATATCGGCGCAAGTGGTGCCGGGCTGCATCCGCAACGACAACAAGTCTTGTATCTCGTTAAGCGAGAAACCCAGCAACTGTGCTTGCCTGATGAATCGTAGCCGGCGCACCGCGTTGTCGGCATACAACCGGTAGCCGGAGCGAGCCCGCGATGGAGTGGGCAGAAGACCACGCCGCTCATAGTAGCGAATCGTTTCGACGTTTACCCCGCCTTGGCTTGCGAGCCCGCCTATCGTCAACCGTTCAGGATCGTTCATGGCTTCCTCGGATAATCAAACTATAGACCCCGTACCTAAGTATAGAGTCAAGGGGCGATTTACGGTGGGCCCGAGTGCGGGGTAACGGTATCGTCCTCGGGCTGCACCGGTGCCGCATCAAGTCTCAGGTATACTGACGTCAACCGTCAGCAAGAGAGTCGTCGCAGATGTTTCTTTCGAGTGTGTCTCCGCGTCAATGGGCGAAGGGCGCCGTTGTCGCGTTACTCGCCTTTGGCGGTCTCGGCACCGTCTCCGCACTATGGAACAACCCGCTGTTCATGCGTATGACGCCCGCCGGCGGGTGGGAAATCGGGTTGCTGGGGGCGCTTTCGATGCCCTTCGGCCTGTATGTGGCGATCAGACGTCCGGCCTGCGCCGACGCTACGGCGGGCGTCGGCGGCGTGCTCGGCTTTCTCGGAGTTGCCTGCCCCGTCTGCAACAAGATTCTCTTGCTGCTTTTCGGCGGCGAACTCCTGCTGACCTACTTTGAGCCGGTCCGGCTCTACGTCGCGGCGGCCGGGACCGCAATCCTCGCGGTCGCCGTCGTCCTCGAATGGCGGCGCGGGCTGTTGCTCACGGTCGCGCCCGACCGGATGGCGCGACCGGTGTCGCGCGAGACAATTTGACAGTACATTGGCGTCCGCTCCGCACCAATGAAGCCGCCACGGGCCGGCAATCGACGTGGTGCCCGCCGAACTGAAGCGTAAGGCCATTGGTCCTAACACCGACTAAGCCGGCAACGCCACGAAAGGAGCCGTACGCCATGTTTACCCGACTTCTCATCTTGCCCATCTGGCTGGCCGCGCTCGCCGCCCCGCCAGTCTTTGCCCAGAGCCAGCCGACCGGACTCGCCAAAGCCACTTTCGCCGCCGGCTGCTTCTGGTGTACGGAGGAGGCGATGGATAAGATCCCCGGTGTGATTTCTACCACCTCCGGTTACATGGGCGGAAGCAAGAAGAATCCGACCTACCAGGAGGTGTCCTCGGGCGCCACCGGCCACACCGAGGTGGTGCAGGTCGTATACGATCCGAAGAAAGTAAGCTACGAGCGGCTGCTCGAGCAATTCTGGGTGAACCACGATCCGACGGTGAAGGACCGGCAATTCTGTGATGTCGGCTCGCAATACCGGCCTTCTGTCTTCTGGCACGACGAGGAGCAGAAGCGCCTCGCCGAAGCCTCGAAAGCCAGATGGGACCAGGCCAAGCCCTTCAAGCAGCCGATCGTGACGCCGATCGTGAAGGCGGCCGAGTTCTGGCCGGCCGAGGACTACCACCAGGACTACTACCGGAAGAACCCGGTGCGCTACAAGTTCTACGTGACCGGCTGCGGCCGCTATGCGCGGTTGGATGAACTCTGGGGCAAGCTCAGAAAGTGAGGTAAGTCGCGGACTGCGGCCCTACTTGCCATGAAGCACGTTTCCCATGCGAAAGGATAAGCCATGAACCGCACTCAGAGCCGGACCGGCCGGCGCAGATTCCTGGGCGCCGCGCTCGCGCTGCCGCTCGTTTCGATCGGCCCCGTATCGGGTCAGACGTTGCCGCTCACGCCGACCTGCGGCGAGAAGCCCGAGCGAACGCCGTCGCAGACCGCGGGCCCCTTCTACACCCCTGATTCGCCGCGGCGAAGCTCGCTCGTCGAGCCGGGCAGCAAGGCAGAACGGCTTGTGCTGGCCGGTGTCGTGCTCTCGCCGCAATGTAAGCCGGCGGCGAACGCGCTGCTCGACTTCTGGCATTGCGACGAGGCGGGCGAATACGACAACCGGGGCTTTCGTTATCGCGGGCACGTGTTCGCCGACACGCAGGGCCGCTACAGTCTGGAGACCATCGTGCCAGGCGAATATCCGGGGCGCACGCGCCACATTCACGTCAAGGTGCAGGCGCCCGGTGGCCGCGTTCTGACAACGCAGCTCTACTTTCCGGACGAGCCGCACAACCGCTCCGACGGCATCTACCGCCGCGAGCTCACAATGCAGGTCGCGCGCAAGGGGGAACAGCGCGACGCGAAATTCAACTTCGTCGTCGCGGTTTAGGCGCTCCAAAGAGAAACGCCATGGTGACAACCCGAAAAGTAGAGGTAATCAACGCTGGTCGCGCCGTGTGCGAAGACACGATAGCGCTTATTAACGGAATCGCCTGCCCGTCACATCGGGCTCAGCGGCGTTTCTGCTCCGTCTCCGCGGTCATTTCGCGCTGCGCCTTGCGGATGTCCGGTGGCCAGAACGATTTGATGTAGGCCAGCGCTCCCCAGACCTCCTCGTCGGAAAGCGTGCCGGCAAAGGTAGGCATGTCGCTCTGGTAGCTCGGCGGCGCGTACTTGCCGGGAACCAGCCCATGCTTGGTGATGCCGAACAACACCGCATCCGGATGATGCCAGGTATGTCCAGATGCATCGTGCGGCGGCGCGGGCATGCGGCCGCGCGGGAGCTTCTCCTGCCAGTTCGGCTGACCCTCGAGACGCGCGCCATGGCAGTACGCGCACGTCCGTTCATACACTGACCTCCCGAGCGCGACTTGCCGGGGATTGTCCGGATCGGCCGACGATTTCCCTTCGAGCTGCATGGCGACGATGATCGCGCCGACGAGAAACGCGAAGGAGGCTGCGAGGAGGCCGACGCCGATCCGGTTGCGCACCCTGGCCGATGTTCCATTTTCAGGCGTTGATGTCGTGCCGGGCCCGTCGTTCATCGCCATGTGCCGTCAGTCCTCGCCTGTTTCTACTTATCGGATGCGCGTGCCCGCCACTACACCGCCGAGCGGAAGACGTCGGTACGGACTCTCGCCCACTTCGGAAGAAACATTCCCGCCTGGCGACGGTAGGCCCGGTACGCTTCTCCAAAGCCACTCTCCATGACCTTTTCTTCCTCCTTCGCGAACAGCAGGTAGGAGGCGACGAACGCCGGGAACCATGCCACCAACATCCAGGACTGCAGCGCCAGCGCTGTCCCGAGATAGCCGAGGAACAGCGCGGTGTAGAGCGGATGGCGAATATAGCGGTAGGGCCCGTCTGTTATGAGCCGATGCGCCTTTTTTAGCTGGACCTGAATGCTCCAGTAATGCCCGATCGTGCAATGGCTGTACCAAAACAACCAAAGGCCGGCGCTGAGAAGCGGAACGGCGATCCAGCCGAGCAGATCTGAGACCCCGTGGTCCAGGGGCCACCTGTCCCATTTGACGATCTGTACGGGAGCGATGACGAGCCATGCGACGTAAATCACCCACGCAGTGGACGCGAAGTAGGCGGGAATTTGCCGCGCCCAGTTCACCGTGGAGCTCGACCGATCCGCCGGCTGCGTGCCCGCCAATACGAAATAGCGATAGCGTGCCGTACCCAAAAGCACAAGGAAAAGCGCGCACGCGACCTCACTGAACAAAAGATGTTCCATGGATGATCCTCACGTTCCAATGATTGTTCTCGTTGCCGATAGCGTTACGCTCCGCCCTCCGGGTCCTCGCCGATCCTCACCGTCGTTGCGCTCACATAATGGTGAGGCGGAACCACCAGATTGGTCGGCGCCGGCACGTTGCGATACACCCGGCCCGCGAAGTCGAACTTGGAGCCATGGCAGGGACAAAAATAGCCGCCGGGCCACTGGGGGCCCAAGTCCGCGGGCGCAACGTCGGGTCGGAAGGTCGGCACGCAGCCCAAGTGAGTGCAGACGGGCACCAGCACCAGGTATTCCGGCTTGACAGAACGCAAAGCGTTCCGAGCGTAGGCGGACTGCTGGCTTGCGACCTTCGAGTCGGGATCAACGAGCCTCGACCGGTGGGCCGGGTCCTCCAGAGCCTTGAGCATTACCTCGGTGCGGCGCAGGATCCACACCGGCTGGCCGCGCCACTCCACCGTCAACTGCCCGCCGGGATCCAACTTGGCAAAGTCCGCTTCTACTGGCGCGCCCCCCGCCTTGGCACGCTCGGATGGCAACATGCTTGCCACGAACGGCACGGCGGCGCCAGCGACCGCTGCGCCACCGGCTACTGTAGTTGCGGCTAACAGAAAGCGCCGCTTGCCCAAGTCCTCGGCCATGAGTTCGCCCGTCCTAATCAGTTGATCTGTCCTGTTGCGGCGTTCAGAAACCTTGAACAGGGATAGTCGTGCATCGTTTTCGGCTGGGCTTTTGTCGCACTGTGTCCTTACGCCGGCCGGCGCGGCGCGTTTCGATGACTCCACACCAGCAGCGCGATGCCCGCCGCGATCATGGGCAGTGAAAGCCACTGTCCCATGCTCAGCCCGAAAGCGAGCAGACCCAGGTAACTATCGGGTTCGCGGGTGTACTCGACGCTGAAGCGGAATACCCCGTATCCGATCAGAAACAGCGCTGATACCGCTCCGCGCGGGCGCGGCTTGCTCGAATACCACCAGAGCACCGCGAAGAGCGCGAGGCCTTCCAATGCAAACTCGTAGAGCTGCGAAGGATGGCGCGGCATCCGATCCACATTGGGAAAGATCATCGCCCACGGCCCATCCGTCGGACGCCCCCACAACTCGGCGTTGATGAAGTTGCCGAGCCGGCCGGCCGCGAGACCCAGCGGAACGAGCGGCGCGATGAAGTCAGTGACGGCGAGCCAGTCCTGCCTGCGGCTTCGTGCGTAAAGCCACAGCGCGAAAATCACGCCGAGCAGACCGCCGTGAAACGACATCCCGCCTTCCCACACAAAAAAGATCCGCCATGGCTCGGCCACGTACTCGCCGAATTTGTAGAACAGGACGTAACCGAACCGCCCGCCAAGGATCGTGCCGACGATGCCGTAGAACAATGCATCGTCGAGGTCTTTCGCGCTCCACACGCCGCCAGGGTTGGTCTTGATGCGATAACGGCCGAACCACCAGACCAGCGCGAATGCGACCAGATACATGAGGCCGTACCAGCGCACGGCGAGGGGGCCAAGCTGCAGCGCTATGGGATCGAACTGTGGGTGTACTAGCATATGGGGGAAACGTTCACCTGAACGAGGTGCTCCTGGTTGGACCGCAAGTCGAAAAATAGTAAACCGCTGGTTCACGTAATTCGTTCGTGAGCAACACCACCGTTGGCAACCGCGGCTTCACTGTCCTCGCGCCTATCGACTGAAGGATGCAATTCACCCGATGCGCCCCAGAGCAGGAAATGTTTTCAAGAGCCAGAAGCTGAACGCGGTGAGCTGGCAGCAACGGCACGAGCATGGCCGCGCGTCGGGACCGGGGTCGGTCGACGGCATCGGCGTGCCCCACCTCAATGTCCAATAGCCTTCGAGTCAATGCGAGTGTCCTGCATCAGCCAAATCGGAACCCATGAGCCAGAAGTTCCGGCCCGTTCGATCGTGCGCGGTGCGCCGCTTGAGGGCATTCACGGCCGGCAAAATCCCTGAGCCTGCGAATGCCCGGCGGGCAGTGCTACGCCGAATACCGGAGTATCAACGGAGAGTAGCCGCCTGCGCGCCGAATCGCGGAACGGCGCCTACCTCAAATGATATAGCTGCAGTAGAGGTGACGAAGCGGGGGATGTGGCGCCGACGCGAGCTTCGGATGCGAGCCCGTTTCGAACTGGAACCCGTCGGCCCATTGCGCGCCGGCTGATGCAACGGAAACTGCCGGAAGATCAAACGACGGCGATGCTGCATAGGTGGCCAGGCCGGACGGAGGGCGGATGGCCGATACAGACCTCCAAGTCAGGCGGCAAGGGTCGGCGGCAAAGTCAGGGCCCGCCGAGTTGAAGGCTACGATAGCAAGCTCCCCAGTCATGGTGTGCGCCGGCACACTGGAGATTGTCGCGAACAAGCACAGCTGTGTCGCGTAGGAAAGCTGAGTAACGAGCAGCAAAGCGAGGACGCCTGCTTCTCGCCAGACCGGATGGCGCGATCGTCTCATTTGCGAGTTAGGGCTCAATGCAGACTTCAAAGTTCCTGAATTGTAAATATCCTCCGGCAAAGCCGGAGGCTTTAGTTTGTGAGCCGCTCAAAGCGGCTTGAGGGGCCGCTAACGCGGCCCCATGATTCAAAGACAACCCCCTTGCTCTGCCACACTGACGTGATCCTTCTTCCCTCTCCTTTCACTGCAAGCATAGTACCTTCCTTCGGCATTTCTCGGTGAACACCACACGCCATATTGACGCCCCGCCTCGGTTCCGGACTCGTCCATCCACAGAACTTTCGTTCGTGTGCTTTGTCGTCCCACGATTGGCCGTGTCCGAGACGATTCCCGGATATGTCAAACTTTTACTGCCTCCCCGGCAGAGCCGGGGGGTCTCCCGCAGTAGGCTAGAAGCTTTCCCGAAAACCCTCAACTGCAGCGGGCCGCCATTGCTCGCGAGCATGTTATCGACAGCTTCCACCAAACAGGCCTTCAGCGGAATGTGGTTTCGAACGGCAGGTAAATACTCTTGCCCTCAACGTCGACTTGAAGGGTCCAACGCCCCGCCATGGACAGACGGCCCGAGCCGCGCCAGATGCCCGGGCCGTCTTGCACGAGAACCACGGGCTCCACACCCATCGCCATGTCGACCATGCGCAGGACGGCCGTCGGCTGGGCCGACGGCGTGGCCGGTCGTCCCCCGTTGTCCGTGATGGATATGGCGACCGCGACGGTGCTGGTGGAGTTCAGGGCGACTTCGGCGGTCAGCGTCCAAGATCCGATCTGGCTGCTGATCCGCTTCTTGCCCGCAACCGACACTCCGGCGCCGCCTTCGGTGCCGGTGGCGACCAGCGCAGGCGGCCGTAAGACCGCAGTGAGAAAAATGCCGACGATCAGCAGGACCACCAGGGCGATTGCCAATGCTGCCCAACGCGCGGCCATCCTTTCGCTCCGTAATTTCATCCAGATCGATGAAATACGACCTGACCATGAATCAGGGTCCGCGGTCAAGCGTTTCTGCCGGAAACCGAGCCGGTGTGCCCAAGGCGGGGGTCTGCTGTATCCGGTTTCGTTCCCGGACGGCGGACTGCTGATGACATCTCTACGGCGACCGGGTCAAAGTGGGGAAGGGGATTCCGACATTCACTACGTCCTATCTACCTTCTGTAAATCGCGATGGTTAGGCTGGCGATGATGTTCCACGACAACCCGGCCAGGAACGATACGAAAGTCCTGACGCCGCGATCAGGACAGCCGTACCGAGGTCGGGCCGGCGCACGATCAGCGCCACGGCGATGAGAGGCACCACTTCCGCGATCACGTCGTTCGTGAGGCGGTGAAGAAATGCGAAATGCGCCTAATCACGGGTGGCATCTTCGTCGTCCTTGACGGGCTTGGGCGCCTTGCCGAGAAGATAGTAATCGATTACCTGGCGTGCGATCGGTGCCGCTGCGCGCGCGCCGAAACCCGCGTTCTCGACGATCACGGCGAGCGCGATCCTGGGTATGTCTGCCGGCGCATAAGCGATGAACAGCGAGTGATCGCGAAAGCGTTCCTCTACGCGGCTCTCGACGTATTTTTCGCCCTGCTTGATTCCGATCACCTGGGCGGTGCCCGTCTTGCCGGCGCTCACGTATTCGGCGCCGGCAAAGGCCCGCCGGCCGGTACCGTCCTTGTTGACGCCCACGAGCGCGTCCTTGACTATCCTGATGTGCTCTGGTTTTACGTCGAGCGCACGCATGGGCTTCGGTTCAATGAGAGTGCGCTCCCGGGTGTGGATGTCCTCGACGAAGTCCACGATGTGCGGACGGAACATGACGCCATCGTTGGCAAGCGTGGCAATCGCGGTCGCCAGTTGCAGCGGGGTATAGGCGTTATAGCCCTGCCCGATGCCGATGCTGATGGTCTCCCCCGCATACCATTTCTGCTTGAACCGGCGCATCTTCCATTCCTGGGACGGCAGGATCCCTGCCGACTCGCTTGGTATGTCGATTCCGGTGCGGCTACCGAAGCCAAACAACGCCATGAACCGGGCGATGGCATCAATCCCAAGGTCGTTGGCGAGCATGTAGTAATACGTGTCGGAGGACACGACCAGCGACTTGTGCATGTCCACTGTCCCGTTGCCTCCCGGTCTGCTGTCGCGGAAAACGCGACCTCCAAAGTTGAAATAACCCGGATCGCTGATGGTTTGCTGCGCAGTGCGCTTGCCGTAGGTGAGCGCGGCGAGCGCCATGTAAGGCTTGAAGGTGGAACCCGGTGGATAGGTGCCCGCAAGCGCGCGGTTGATCATCGGCCGGTCCGGCGAATTGTTGAGTTCGTTCCAGTTCTGGGGGTCGATGCCATCCACGAACAGATTGGGATCGAAACCGGGCTTGCTGACGAACGCCAGCACGCCGTCGGTTGCAGGTTCAATCGCCACCAGTGCACCGCGCCGGTCGCCGAACGCGCGGTAGACGACCTCCTGGAGGTTCGCGTCCAGGGTGAGCACGAGGTTGTTGCCGGAAACCGGCGGCGTGCGCGAGAGGGCGCGCACCGCGCGGCCACCGGAATCGACCTCGACCTGTTCAACGCCGGTTGTGCCGTGCAGGAAGCGCTCGTAGCTCTGCTCGAGTCCGGTCTTTCCAATGTAGTCGGTGCCGCGGTAATTCGCGATTTCGCCGTCGGCCTCGAGCTTGTCGAGATCGTGCTGATTGATGCGCCCGATATGTCCCACGACGTGCGAAAAGAGTTCGCCCTGCGGGTACTGACGGAACAGGCGCGCCTTCAGGTCCGCGCCCGGAAAGCGATAGCGGTTCGCGGCAAACCGCGCGATCTCGGGGTCCGAAAGACGCGTGCGGATCGGGAGGCTTTCGAAGTTTCTGCTTTCGTCGAGCAGTTTCTTGAAGCGTCGCCGGTCCTTGGGAGCGATTTCGACCAGGGTCGCAAGCTCGTCGATCAACGCATCGAGATCCTCCACTTTACTCGGCGTGATCTCGAGCGTGTAGGCCGAATAATTGTGCGCGAGGACGACGCCGTTACGGTCGACGATGATGCCGCGATTGGGCACGACGGGCACGATCGAGATGCGGTTGGCCTCGGACAGCGTGTCATAATGCGCGTGCTCACCACCTGCAGATAGAAGAAGCGCGCGAACAGCAGAGAGAACATCATCAGCACCAAGCCGGTGACAATCGCCAGGCGCAGCCGGAAGTGACGGAGCTCGAGCTGAGTATTGCGGAGCTCGACGCCGGGTTTGACCGTCAGCTCAGACATGGTTTCAGCAGGGCGCGCCTGAAAGTGTTCTCGCGCGTGGTCAGCCGCACGATGGGGTCGTAGAAACGCGTCAGCCAGTGATATCTGAGCGGCGGAATATAGCGCTCGTCGCACCGGCTCATCGGTTTTTCCTCAGAATGGCCGTGCTGGACGATAAAAACAACGGCAACCGCATCGCATCCCTTCATCTAACATGGTTTGCATTCGATCTTGTCGCTCGCGTGCGCGGGCGACAAGCATGCGCTGGAACCGGCCGCTATCGCGCCGGATTCCAGGCGTCAGGTGCGACCGGCAAACGGAGGTCGTTGCGGCTGTTCCGGAAAGAACAGGCTTGACAGGAGGGAGATTGAAGGTTCAAAGACGGGCAAATCGGGTATCGCGGCTGGTGCTGGAACAACCGGTATCGCTGAATGGAGTTGATGGCAGAAAAAATGCTCGGAAAAATTGTTGACGGCGCCGTCGTCGCCATCGGGAGAATCGGTTGCAGCAGCCACAGCGGGCGGGCAAAACAGGGCCGACAGCGACGCGGCAACGCCTTGCAGCGGCATCACCAGCAGCGCGAATAGCAGCACGAATTTCCCGACCAAAGACATCATACAAGGCGCGCAATATAGCACCGGGGAATCACATTCGCAATCCCAAACCCTCGAATTGTTCGCGAACCTGAGCATTGATTTTGGTCCTGATCGATATCGAGGTCCTTCGCGGTTAATTCGTCCATACGGCGACCTGTATTTTGACACCGGAACACGCGCGAAGCACGGTACCAGATGTGCGGTGTACTGCCGTCGACTGCAGCGGGGGGGCGACGCACGTGCTTCTCTCGAATCCGTCTTTGGGCGGCGAACTCCGGCTGACTTACTTCGAGCCGGTTCGGCTCCACGTTGCGGCAGCCGGGACTGCTATTCTTGCCGTCGCCGTCATTCGCCGCGGCCGGGTTTTTTGATCCGGCTGTAACCGAACGCTTCGAGACGACGAACAAGGAGAGACGGCCGCGTGCACGCAAGCGAAGACCGACTCAGGGCCCTGCTCCTCCGCGGGCTCGCCGGCGACGCGTCGGCCGAGCGGCTGCCGGACCGGCAGCGGCTGCCGATCCTCCTGATGAAACTCGAGGGGCTGTCGGTGGTCGAGGCGGCGGCAAGGACCGGAATGTCGGAATCCACCGTCAAAGTGGGCGTGCACCGCGGCCTCAAGGCGCTCGCGGCGATGATACGGCGGGAACGATGAAGACCGATGAACTGATCGCCATGCTTGCGCGCGGCACGGACGTCGTTGATTTCGATGTCCCGCAGCGCCGTTTAACGACTGCGCTCGGCTGGGGCGCGTTCGGCGCGACGCTGCTGATGGCCGTCATGCTCGGCGTGCGGCCCGATCTCGCCGAGGCTGTGTGGCTTCCGATGTTCTGGGTGAAGCTCGCGTTTCCGGCTGCGCTTCTTGCCGGCGCGCTGCTCGCTGTGCTGCGCCTGTCGCGTCCGGGTGTGCGACTTGGGCGCGCGCCCGCGGCGATTGCCGCGCCGGTGCTGGCGATGTGGCTGCTCGCGGCTGTCGTGCTGTTCGGCGCCGCGCCCGCAGAACGCGAGCAACTGGTCTTCGGCGAAACCTGGGCGTCCTGCATGTTCAACATCGCAATCCTGTCCGCGCCGGTGCTGGGCGCGCTGCTGTGGGCGATGAAAGGTGTCGCGCCGACACGGCTTACGCTGGCCGGTAGCGCGGCCGGGCTGCTTTCCGGGGCCATGGGCGCGCTGGTTTACTCACTCTACTGCACCGAGATGGCAGCGCCGTTCGTCGGCATCTGGTATGTTCTCGGCATGTTGATTCCCACCGCTCTGGGCGCAATGCTGGGCCCGCGCCTGCTGCGCTGGTAGCTGCATTTCCATTCGATGCGGGAAAGCGTAGGCTTTTCCCGATGAAATAAATAACTTCAAACCGGCTTATTTGGACTAGAGCGAAATGCCATGGTCACAATCCGCAACATCGAAGTTTTCAGCGTTGATTGCGCTGTGTCGAAGACACGATAACGCTTATCGCGCGCTTTCGGGATCTACGCCGATCAGTAAGCGGCTGGCGCTGAGCTGCTTGCTTGAGTGCAATAGATCCTGCCTTGCGGTTCATCCTTCTCCTTCAACGAGCGCCATCGAGCAGTTTCTTGAGCTGATCGGCGGGAATCGCGCCCGTCACGCGCTGCCCGTCAGCAAAAAACAGCGTCGGCGTGCCGCTGATGCCCTTTTGCCGGCCATAAGCCAGGATCTTTTCGATCGGCGTGTCGCACGTGCCCGCGGTCTTCGGCGGGTTGCCGTTGAGCATCATCTCGTCCCAGACCTTGACCCGGTCTTTCGAGCACCATACCGCCTTCGATTTCTCGTACGAGTCCTGACCCAGGACCGGGTAGAGGAAGATGTAGATCGTGACATTTTCCAACTTCGCGAGATCCGGCTCGATCTTCTTGCAGTACGGGCAATTGGGATCGGAGAAATAGGCCACCTTGCGCGTGCCATTGCCCTGCACCTTGCGGAATGCGAGGTCGAGCGGCAGTTGGTCGAATTTGACGGCGGTCAAAACCCGCATCCGCTCGTCGGTGAGGTCGGTCTTGCGCGCGACATCGATAAGCCTGCCGCGCACGATCAGGTAATTCACGTTCTCGTCGACGTAGAGGATTTCGCTGCCCGCGAACACTTCGTAGATTCCCGCGATCGGCGTCTTGGTGACGCTTTCGACCTGGACGCCGGGGTATTTCTTCTGCATCGCCTGCTTCACGGTCGCTTCGCTCGCGGCCGCCACGCCCGGGATTAACAGAGCCATGTATAGACAGATGCGTAGCTTGGTCAGCATGGTTAGGATCTCCTTTTCAACGCTTAATATCCCGGTCCCGCAGCACGCGTCCATGTTGACTCTTCGCGTGCGCATCCAGGAAGCCGTATTTGTCCGGATCGCCGAGGTCGAAGGGGAACCGCTTGGCTGCCGATACCTTCCGGGCCAGCCGCATCAGCTCGTCCCCGCTCAGCGGCTGCTTGCGGGGCAGCGCGAGCAAGATCTTATTGCCGGCATCACGGACGTCCAGAATAAACAGTTCGTCAAACACCTCCTCGTAGGTTCGGACCATTGAGTCGTAAAGCGGGTTGGAACCACGGCCCCAGAGGTTGCCGACCACGACTCCACCCGGCGTGACGGCGCGCCGCACGGCCCGCAGAAACTCCTGCGTGGTCAGGTGCGCCGGGACGCTGTCGCTGCCGAAAGCGTCCAGGAAGATCACGTCATAAGGCTGCCGCAACTTCTCGATGAACTGCCGCCCGTCACCTACGTGGGCATTCATGAGCTCGTCCTCGCGGAAACCGAAGAACTTCTTTGCCACGTCCACAACCTCGGGGTCGATATCCACCGCGTCGATGGCAGCGTTCGGGTAGTACTTGCGGAGGAACATGGGCAGCGTGCCGCCACCGAGCCCGACGACCAGAAAGCGGCGGGGTGTTTCGGACAATGCCAGTCCGACCAGCGCGACCCGTGCGTAAGGCAACGCCAGATAATCCGGATCGCCCAGTTTCACGACGCTCTGCCGCGCCCCGCCTCTCCCAAAACGCAAGGTGCGCAATCCATGTTCCTCTTCCGTGACGACGATCGTGCTATAGGCCGAGGCCTTTTCGTAGAGCACCGTCTCGCCGGCGTGCGCGAGCGCAGCCAGCGCGACCAGCGCGACCAGCGCGACATAAGCGGACACTCCTGCGAGAAACAGGCGCCGATTCATGGCTGCCTGACTGCCTGATAAAGCGCCATTGTTCCCAGCGGTGTGTTGATTGCGGTGGTTTGCCGCGCGTCAGCCAGGCCAGCCGCGGTGATCATTTCCGGTACCGCGGCAAGCGGATAGAGTTTGGCGAGCTCGATGGTGAGCGTTGCCGCGCCGCAGCCGAGATCCAGCACCTGATCGTGAGGTCGCGGCGCGGCTTGTTTCAGCAGGGCGCGCCGAAAAGTGTTTTCACGCGTAGTGAGCCGCACGATCGAATTGTAGAAGCGCGTTAGCCAGTGATACCTGAGCGGCGGAATATAGCGCTCGTCGCGCCGACTCATCGGTATTCCCTCAAAGTGGCCGTGCTCGACCACCACAACAACAACGGGAATCGCATCGTATTCTCTTACTCAAAATTGGTTGGGTTCGAGCTGGTCGCCCACGTACGCGGGCGACAAGTTTGCGCTGGAACCGGCTCTTATCGCACCGGGTTCCGGGCGTCAGGCGCTAGTGTGGTGAGTCATTATTTCGATGCAGAATTCCTCAGGCCGCTCGCATTGAGATAAGTGTAGGTCAGGTTGCCGCATCGGTGGCTACCTGACGCTCAGCGGATATCGGGGAACGCTGCGCGTACCCCGACCTACGCCCAAGATTGTGCAACGAATTAACGACTCGGGACACTAGCGGAAAATGGAGGGCGTTGCGGCTGTTCCGGAAAGAACAGGACTGACAGCGATGCGGCCCCGAGTCCTTGCAGCGGGATCATCATCAGCAAGGCTACCGCAGCGAGTTTCCTGATGAAGTTGGGCACGCGGCGATTCTAGAGTAAGGCCATGGCCTTGGCAATCACTTCGGCGGTCGATGGCGAGGAACGCGTACAGAACGTTCGCGTCGCGGCAGCGGTGCCGAGTCCCGCGAACATTGCAGCAATACGTTCGCTGGAGGCACCTTCAAAAAAGCCCTTTTGGCCTCATACCCCGCCCTTGACTTGACTGGACACTCGTTTGCTTCGCGTGCAGAATCCCAACCACGCTCCGTCCGAGCGGAGTTCACCGTTTAAGGGGGATAGACCATGAAACACCGCGTTCCGGGGTATCTTGCGTTCCTGTTGTTTTTCTTTCCGCTCGCCGCCTTAAGCCAGGACGGGGCGATCAAGCTGGCTGAAGGTGTCTACGCCATCAAAGGTCCGGGGGCGGCGATGAACACCGGTTTCGTAGTGGGTGATCGCGGCGTTTTTGTCTTCGCCTGCGACCTCCCCGATTACGACCGGCGCATCCGGGCCATCAGGAGCGTGGCGGGTGGTAAGCCGATCCGATTCGTCGCCAACGGCCATCACGCTGGCGACGACACCATGTGCAACCATCTTTTCGCGGAGCAGGGGGGCATCGTCGTCGGTTCCAGGGAGTTGGCGCGCCAGCTCCTTCCGTACTGGCCAAAGCGTGTCCAGCAGGAACTGAAGCAGGGAAAGGTTAAGCCGGAGTACCTGGAACGGAAGAAGGTCGAGATGGCCATGCCTGCTATCATCTTCGACGACAAGATCACGCTGGACCTGGGAAGCCACGTGGCGGAGCTCATCTCCTTGGGCAAGACGCATACGCCCGACACCACCGTCGTCTGGCTGCCCAAGGAGAAGATTCTGTTCGTCGCCGATCTTCTTTTCGTCGAGCTTCACCCTACGGCGGATGACCGTTCGGATGTGGGCAACTGGCAGCGGGTCCTGAAGAATCTTGCCAGCATGTCGCCGGCGAGCGTGGTGCCGGGGCATGGCGCCTTCACACCCGGCAACGGCGCGAAACCACTGCTCGAGCAGGACCGCTACTTCGAGACCATGCGCGCCGGGATCAAGGCGATGAAGGATGCGGGAAAATCCGTCGAAGAAATCAAGAAAGGCCTCCAGGCCGAACTGGGCGAGTTCGCGAAGTGGCCGCGTGAGCGGGCGATTCCCGCCACCGCGGAACAGGTCTACCGCGAGCTGTCGGGCAAATAAGCCTCCGCGGCGAGCAGAGCATTGCCTCCGGTGAAGCCGCCTCACGTCCGTCTCAACGCCGGTCCTGCTCTCGGGTCATTTCGCGCTGCGCTTTGCGGATGTCCTGCGGCCAGGATGATTTGATGTAGGCCAGCACCGCCCACTATCTTCGTCGGACAGCGCGCCGCCAAAGGCGGGCATGTCGCTCTGGTAAGCCCACGCCGATCTTGTTGCGCGCGTCAGACGTCATTCTGAACCCATATCCTGCTTTCTACGGTGACAGGGCCTCGCTTCTGAGTTTTCCTTCAACGAGCGCCATCGAGCAGTTTCTTGAACTGATCGGCGGGAATCGCGCCCGTCACGCGCTGCCCGTCAGCAAAAAACAGCGTCGGCGTTCGCGCTACGCACCAACGAAGCACGGAAATCGTGACTGTCAACGTGTCGGAAACACGCCGCCCTTGAAATTGGCCTTCTTGAGCAGGCTCTCGTACTGGTGCGACATCACATAAGCCTGGACCTGCGCCATGAAATCCATGGTGACGACGACGACGATGAGCAGCGAGGTGCCGCCGAAATAGAACGGCACGTTCTTCCACACGATCAAAAACTCCGGCAGCAGAACCACCAAGGTGACATAGATCGCGCCGGCCAGCGTTAGCCGCATGGTGATTTTTTCGATGTAGCGCGCGGTCTGGTCGCCCGGCCGGATGCCCGGCACGAAAGCGCCGCTCTTCTTCAGGTTGTCCGCGGTTTCCTTCGGATTGAACACCAACGCCGTATAGAAGAAACAGAAGAAGATGACCGCCGCCGCATACAACGTCATGTAGATTGGCTGTCCCGGCTGAAGGGTTGCGGCAATGTCCTTGAGCCAGTTAAAACCCTCGCCCGTGCCGAACCATCCCACCAGCGTCGCCGGAAACAGGATGATGCTGGAGGCAAAGATCGGCGGAATGACGCCCGACATGTTGAGCTTGAGCGGCAAGTGCGAGGTCTGGCCGCCGTAAAGCTTGCGGCCGACCTGGCGTTTGGCGTAGTTCACCAGGATCTTCCGCTGGCCGCGTTCGACGAAGCACACGAACGCGGTGACCCCGACCACCAACGCGCCGATGAAAAGCGCGATCGGGATGGAAAATGCCCCGGTGCGCACCAATTCGAGTGTGCCGCCCACCGCCTGCGGAAATCCGGCGGCGATACCGGCGAAGATGATGAGCGAAATGCCGTTGCCGATGCCGCGCTCCGTGATCTGCTCGCCGAGCCACATCAGAAAGATGGTGCCGGTTACGAGCGTCACCATTGCGGTCAGCCGAAACATCAACCCCGGCTCGACGACGAGCCCCGGTTGCGATTCGAGCGCGATAGCGATTCCCAGGCCCTGGAAAAGCGCGAGGCCCGCCGTGCCGTAACGCGTGTACTGGGTGATCTTGCGCCGGCCGCTCTCGCCTTCCTTCTTGAGCGCTTCCAGTGTCGGCGACACCACGCTCATCAACTGCATGATGATCGACGCCGAGATGTAGGGCATGATCCCGAGCGCAAATATCGAAAAGCGCGACAGCGCTCCGCCCGAGAACATGTTGAACATGTCGAGGATCCCGCCGCGCTGCGACTTGAACAGCTCCGCGAGTTGCAGCTGATCGATGCCCGGCACCGGGATGAAGGAGCCGATGCGGAACACGATGAGCGCACCCAGCAGGAACAGCAGGCGGCGTTTCAGGTCGCCCATCTTGCCCGCCGCGAGGAGTGAGTCGCTGATAGCCAAGTGCGTGGGTCCGCGCTAATGCATGGGCTATGAGTTGCTCCGGTCCCTGTTCTGCGCCGCACAGAATCCTTGCGGCGCTTCATATCAGTCACAAAAAGGTTCCACTAATGATGGTTTGTTCATGGCTGTTGAGCGTTCCTGGTTCGAGCAAGCGCGCAGCCGATTGGTTCCGCAATGTTCTTGCTGATGAGCAACAGCGAAACGAAAAGCAGCGCAACGCTCAAGATTCCGAATTCCGCGCCGTTCAGCGGCAGCGCAGCGAGCGCGCCCGCGGGACCGAGAAACGGAAGCCCGGCGCCCAGGATAAGCGATCCGCACGCGGCGCACCCGATACCAAGCACGCCGCTCGCCACGCCGCCGGAACCGATCGCGATATTCTGTCCAGCCGCCGCCACTTGTCTTTGCTTCAGTAAATAGACGATCATCGCCGTGGTGATGCCGAACAAAACGGCGACCGCGATGGTGTACCCGGCGGAGAGCAGGCTAAAGTTCGTACTGATGCCGCCAAGCAGGCTGAGCGCGATGCCGAGCTTGGCAGTAAGCGGCGCGTTCGAGTCCGAGAATACGTCACCGATCAACCCGAGATTGGGAAACCATACCGCCAGAAGAAACGCCAGGATCGCAAGCACGCCGGCAAGCGCGATGTACGAGGGATGAACGAATACCTGCCTGACCGCGGCTTGCAGATTGTTCAGGTGGCGCTTCACGATCACTTTTCCTGGAGCGCCAATTCAACGAGTTGTTTGACGGCCGCATAGGGCTGCGCGCCCGAGAGCGGATACGTCTTGCCGCTTTTCGATACGATGATGCTCCAGGGCGTGCCCCGGCCTCCGGTAGCAGTAGCGTTCTCATAATCTTCCTGGACGCGCCGGTCATGCCTACCGCTCGCGAGGCACGATGCGAACCGCGCTTCGTCGAGCCCGATCTCACGGGCGATTTGCGGAAGCACGGTGTCGACGTCTGTCTTATTGTTCGAAGGAGTCAGCTCGAAGAATCGATCCGCGAATTTCCAGAACGCGTCGTTTCCGCCGAGCTCGGCCGCGCATTCAGACGCCGCCGCCTCCTTGCGAGCCTTGACTGGATGGATTTCATCGAGCGGGTAATGGCGATACACCCACTTCACCTGGCCGTTGGACTCCTCCACCACTTTCTTCACGGTCGGGTGGAAGCTCTTGCAGAACGGACACTCGAAGTCGGAGTACTCGATCAGCGTGACCGGGGCGGTGGGATTCCCGCGGACGTGGTCTCGGCCTTTGGTGACCGGTCGCATCACGGCGGCGCGCGCATCGGCCTGACGCCGCTCGCGCTGCGCCGCCTCGGCGCGCTGTCGCTCGACGTACCGGTCGACGCCTGCGTCAACCGCGCGGTCGATTGCGCCGCTTTCGCGCAGTTCCTTGATGACCGCCTCCCTGACGCGGTCAACCAGTGCCGCACCAGCGGCGTTCCGTTCCGCGGCTTGGGCATTCGCGGCGGCGACAAATAGGGCCAATCCAGCCGCGACCGCCCGCGAAAGTCCCATGATCGACATGAACTTGACCCCCGTCGTGAGTGAGATCACGCGCCACCCTCCGGATCCTGGCCTATTCTCACCGTCGTTGCGCTCACATAATGGTGAGGCGGAACCACCAGATTGGTCGGCGCCGGCACGTTGCGATACACCCGGCCCGCGAAGTCGAACTTGGAGCCATGGCAGGGACAAAAATAGCCGCCGGGCCACTGGGGGCCCAAGTCCGCGGGCGCAACGTCGGGTCGGAAGGTCGGCACGCAGCCCAAGTGAGTGCAGACGGGCACCAGCACCAGGTATTCCGGCTTGACAGAACGCAAAGCGTTCCGAGCGTAGGCGGACTGCTGGCTTGCGACCTTCGAGTCGGGGTCGGCGAGCCTCAACCGGTGGGCCGGGTCCTCCAGAGCCTTGAGCATTACCTCGGTGCGGCGCAGGATCCACACCGGCTGGCCGCGCCACTCCACCGTCAACTGCCCGCCAGGATCCAACTTGGCAAAGTCCGCTTCTACTGGCGCGCCACCCGCCCGTGCTCGTTCGCTGGGCAACATCGAGCCGACGAACGGGATCGAAGCCGCAGCGATCCCGGCCCCGCCCACAATTCCCGTCGCCGCAGTGAGCAGCTTTCTTCGCCTGAGGTCAGGAAGAGCGTCCGGATCTTGCGGGCCGGATGTTTCTGCATCAGGTTCAAACGCGGTCGTCATATCGCGGCTTGGGTCCAAAGTCCAAGTGCTGCAATTTGCGGGTTATCGACACGAGGTATACGCTGCAGCGGCGGCCATTGATGCAACTATCGTGTGATGCTCGATTAATATGATGCGTTCCATCTTAAGTATTCGTGCATATGGAAAATCGCGTTGGTCCCCAACTCTCGTCACGCGGCAAGCGGCACCTCGAGACGACTTACACCGGCGGTGGTGTCGGGAAAGGCGGAATATTTACGGCGCACGCCAGCCGGACGAGACGGCAGCATGCGAATCCGCCCGACTCCGAAACAATCGCCGGAGTCGCGGCAGAGCGATCAGATCAGCAACCGCGAAGTGCGGAGGTAAAGGATACGGCCAGGCGGGGAAGGATCAAACAGATACTTTCCGGCAAGTGAGTCGTCGACGCGCACGACCAGCGGTTCCGATAGGGGCGGTGACGTGAATTTCGCAGATTGATCGTCGAATACCGGAAACGCGGCTGCTGACTGTGCGGCCATGCTGGCATCGAGTAACTGCTGGCAATCCGGCGCACCACTGTCCGCCGCAGAATGCTGTGGTGCCGACGTAATCGTGCCGACCTGCACGACGGGCCCGCTGGAGCCCGCCGGGACGAGTGGTACTGCACAAGCAGCATGGGCAACAGCGCCCAGCCACAACGCAAACCAGCCGAGAACCAGCGCGAGGCAGCCGCGGCGCAATAACCACCGCACCCCGAAACTTGCACTTGAAGCATTGGGAAGTTTCATATTCCCGCGCTTTTGCCGCTGGTTAGCAGATGATAGCATACTCTGTTCGCTGCCGAGCGTTACAACGAGTGCCATGTTCCGCCTTCAATGATGGAGGGCGAGCTCTCTTCTCAGGTTTCTGCCGGGCAATACGCTCATCAGTTCTCCCGGAGCGATCTGCTCGGGCCGGGAACCGAAGCCGCCGTCCGGGGGCTCATTAGTCGTCATCACGGGCGCGTTGCGCGTTGAAACCGGGTTCGCGCAATTGCGCCGCCGCGAGGGCAATATCGGCACAAATCCTTTTCCACCTGGGAAGAAACATTCCCGTCTGCCGGCAGTACGCCCGATATGCTTCGCCAAAACCATGTTCCATGACGCTTTCCTCTTCCTTTGCGAACAGCAGGTAGGAGGCGGCGAATACCGGGAGCCACGCCACCAGGACCCAGGACTGCAGCGCGAGCAACGTTCCGAAATAACCGAGAAACAAGGCGGTGTAGAGCGGATGGCGAACGTAGTAATAGGGACCATCGGTTACGAGTCGGTGCTCCTGCTTGAGCCGCACCTGTATGCTCCAGTAGCGGCCGATTGTGTGGTGGCTGTACCAGAACAGCCAGAGTCCGGCGCCGAGAACCGGAACGGCAATCCAGCCGAGAAGATCGGAAAGCCAGTGGTTTGGGATCCACCTGTCCCATGTGAAAAGCTCTGCGGAAGCAAGAGGCAGCCACGCGACGTAAATCGCCCACACGGTCGAGGCGAGGTAGGCGGGAATATGCCGCGCCCAGTTTACCGCGGGGCTCGATCGATCCGCCGGCTGCGTGCCCGCCGATACGAAATAATAGTAGCGGGCCGCGCCCAGAAGCAGCAGGAACACGGCGCACATCACCTCTCTGAAGAACGTGTGTTCCATGTACAAAGTATACCGGGATTTGAGAACGTTTCAGGCTGGAGAAGACCGCATCGCAGATGGAGCGTTCATTAGGCTGAGTGCTGCAGAAGGACGCGGGCAAAGGATGACGTTGCCGCATTCCGCGGCGGCGGACTGTGGCTGCTACTTTATTTTCGTGATCATGTAGGTCCTGCCGTCGTAGGTGAGTTCGAAGTCCACCTTCTGCAGCGGCTGCAGGTTCGCCAGCATTGACTTGTCCTTTACCAGAAACGACATGGTCATGCCCGGCATGTTGAGCCCTTGCAGCGAGCCGTGCTTGATGGTGACCGCTCCCTTTTCCTGGTCGATCTGTTGAATCAACCCGGTGCCCTTCCCGGTTTTCTGGCCGGCGGCGGGAGCTTGCACGCGATCCGGCTGATGCGCTCCGGGATGATGGTTGGCGAGCGCGTTCGTGGCGCCGACGGCAAAGCTGACCAGGAATGCTGCGTTCAAAAGACTCTTCATGTCTGCTCCTTAGCGGGGTTGTCAAAAAAGCGTGATGCGATGTTTCAGTCGGCGACCTTGTAGCCGATCATCATGCCCGTGTCCTCGTGTTCGAGATTGTGGCAATGGAACATGTAGGTCTGATCGCCGGAGAACGGGTGATTGAAGTCGAGCGCGATGCGCACCGACTCGCCCGGCCACACCAGCACGGTGTCGAGCAGGCCGAAGTCCTGCGGCAACAGACCGTTGTTTCGGGTGGCGAGCGCCTTCACTTGCGCAGGGCTGTCGCGCCGCTCGAGCACCCGGAACTGAAAGCCGTGAATGTGCATCGGGTGCGGCATGCTGGCGCGGTTGTTCTGCAGCAGCCAGGTTTCGCGCGTGCCGCGCCGCACGGTGACCGGCGTTTCATGCATGTTGAAGCGCCAGCCGTTGATGTTCCAGTTGCCTTTGCGGTCATGGCCGAGTGTGAGGCGCCGCGGCTCGCCCGCTGCGGCTGCGAGCTTCGGCAATTGCGACAGTTGCGATGGAATTTGCCTCTTGTACTCCGCGGATGACTTGATATTGATCCGAAGCAGCGGCATTTCCATGCCGTCCATCAGGCCGCCGCCCGCGTGGGCGGCGTGGGGGTCCGCTCCGCTGCCCGGTGTGCCGGTTTTCTCGTCAACCGACTCGTTGTGCATCGGGTCGAATGCGAGGCTCTTGAGAAATACCGGTTCGTTCCCGGATGCGGCGCGCAGGTCGAGGAGAACATCAAGCCGCTGCGCCGCCCCGATGAAGGCCTCGCGCAACTTCTGCGGCTGCTCCAGCAAGCCGCCGTCGGTGCCGATCAGGTAGTAATCGAGCAGGCGGGCACCCTGCGCGAAGGCGAGGCGGTAGCTGCGGGCGTTGGAACCGTTGAGGATGCGGAAGCGGTAGATACGGCGGGCGGCGTCGAAGTAGGGCCGCGCCGTGAGGTTCACCAGAATTTCTTCGCCGAGAAAGCCCGCAAACATCTGCTCGCGCGCAAGCTTGTATTCGAGCTTGCCCTCGAAGTTGAAGCTGCGGTCCTGTATCACTAGCGGAATGTCAGTGACGCCGGCCGCAAGATCGAGCGCGCGGTCGAGCTTTTCCTCATCGTCATCCTTCACGATAAGCAGCCCTGCGAGCCCCTTGTAAGCCTGCTCGCCGGCGATGTCGTGAGGATGGGGATGGTACCAGTAATTGGCGGCGCGGTTCCACACCGTGAAGGCGTAATCGAAACTCTTGCCCCGGTCCACTTGATAGTTGCCGAAACCGTCATTGCGCTCGTCGTTGGTCAGACCGTGCCAATGAATGATCGTCGGCTGCTTCAACCGGTTGACCATGCGCAGCTTGATCTGGTCACCGGGCCGCGCCAACAGGGTTGGATTCAATAACCGCTTGCCGCCCACTTCGGCGACGTAAGCCCAGAACGGGGACGGGAGCTTGGGCAGAACCTCGAAATTCAACTCGCTTACCGTGATTTGTTTTACATCCTTTGCCGCTACTGGCGCGTACAAGCCGCTCGCGCCGGGAAGACGCAGGCGATTGGTGAACTGTCCCGCATCCATGGCCGCGAATACTGATTGCCGCCACAACAGCCCGCCCAGGCCTGCGGCGCCGGCACCCGTGAGCGCGGCCAAAAACATTCTGCGTGTCAGAGGGTTCATGTGTCGTTATTGAGTTTTACGTAAATGAATAACATTCATTTACGTCTCGAATCTCCCCTCTCCTCTCGGGAGAGGGGTCGGGGGTGAGGGATTGAGCGTGTCACGCAGTTAAGAAAAGCTCAATAATCGGAGTTCACATTGTTTGCATTCGAGCTTGTCGCTCGCGTGCGCGGGCGACAAGCATGCGCCGGAACCGGCCGCTATCGCGCCGGATTCCGGGCGTCAGGTGCGACCTGCAAACGGAGGTCGTTGCGGCTGTTCCGGAAAGAACAGTGTAATGAGGAGAGAATCACGGCCAATTTTTTGTACCAAGCTTTCATGAGCGCGTGCAGTTTATAGAAAATCCCAATCGGTTGCAATTAGACCGAATTGACAGCATGCCAGGCGAAAAGTTCGAAGACAAATTTGTTTCGATTTGCAAGGACGCCGGACAGCGTCCCGCATTTTTGCGAGCGGTTGATCTTCGGCGCTCACTGCGGCGTCGGCGATCGTCCGGTCTGATCCAGCGGCTTGAATTGTGCGTGCAGTGACGCGTGCCCCGGAAACGAGATGGACACGTCGATGAGGAGATCTGGTTTGGCCGACATCAGGCCGTAGCCTTTCATGCGGTTGGCGCCGTCGGCATGCAACGTGGCCCGGCCTTTGAGTCCTCCGGAGGAAAAATCGGCATGGCCGCGGGCGTCCTTGGTTTCGACCGGCTTGCCATCGCGATCGGTAATAAAAAGAACGATCGGTGTTTCGCGCACCTCACGCTGCGGTTTGACCACCAACTCGAATTGATGGTCGCCCGCTGCCCGGATTATTCCACCGTTGGCGCCGACCGTGACATCGGCGCAGACCGCGCCGATGCCGGTCATGGCTAGAGCCGCGGTGAGCCACAACCTCATATGGTGATCCCGAAACGGGCGAGGATCGGCACTGCTATCGCGTAGCACGCCACCATGACGACAATCGAGAGCGCGAGACTCTCGTAAAAACCTACGCCTGCTTTGAGCAGCGCCGGCAGCACGAGAAACATCGGCAGGGTCGGCAACACCAACCAGAACGTTCCCACGGACAGCTCCGCGATCCGCCCGGTGTCGCGGGTATCCACATACAGCCAGATCATGGCGAGGATGGAGATCAGCGGCAGCGATGTTCTCAGCGTCCGAGGCCGGTGCTGACCTCGGCGACTTCCGAAACTATCACGATGATGCCGGCGGACAGGGCGAGCTTGACCATGTAGAACGGGCACCTTGCAGGTTGTCACTGCGGAATCGCAGCGGCAACCTGCTGCTTGTGCAATCCAGCCCGTACGGGACGCAGCGCGGCTACAAGGGCTGCCCGACGCCGGCGGCGCGCAACATTGCCTCGTCAGGGCCTCTGCCCACGCAGCAGTCGGCGAGCCGGCCGTCGACGACGACAGCGGGAATGCTGCGGATGCCGTATCGCCGTGCTTTCTTTGAAACTTCCGGCTTGTGCATGTCGAGAATTTCCACCTCGCACGACGGGCAGGCGACCTTGTTGATCAGTGTGATCGTATCCTCACACACGGCGCAGCCGGCGCTGAATACTTCAATTTTACGCGTCTTGCTCATGGTGTTTCTCCTTGCTGCGCCTCAAGATGTTGCTCGCTTCCACCCGTGGCGCATGCCGGGCAGGGAGCCGCAGCCGTCCGCTTGGCGCGGCCGCCGAGAAAGATCGCGGCGATAAGAAGAACGATGCCGCCGGTCGTCAGCCAGTCGGATTCGAAATGAAACTTGCCGATCAGCACGACGACCGCGGCGGCGATGCCCGCAAGCAATGCGATGACATTGCCTGTACGCCGGGTTTGAAGCGCCAGCACGCCTACTGCCACGATGAGAAAAACGGCCGTCAGCGGAAGCAGGTACGGCGTGTAATTCACGAACCCCACGCCGAACGCACTCAGCACGGCGGCGTAAGCCGGAAAGCACAGCGGACAAGTCAGCTTTGGCAGCAGCGCCGTTCCGATGGCCGGAAAAGAAGCGGCCATCGCCTGCCATCGCGTTCTCGGTGGTTTGCCCGGCGAGGCGTTGAGCAATGCCGAGCAAACCGCGTCCAGAGGTGGAGTGCGACTCAAGTTGCCGTTCCCATCGTTGTATAGGCGGCAGGAGCGAGTCTCCGCACCGGGAGCGACTCCGGCGAGATCCCCGCCATCAATGAGTATCGTCGGCGAACCATAGGACCGCACGTATTCCGGACTCTCCGGCGCGGAGCGATCCCATTCCCGCCAGCGCGCCGAAACGCCGGTTTGAGTAAATGCCCTGATCAGCAGGGAGCGCGTCTGCGTCACGTTCGGGCAGTCGGCGTCGTAAATCAGTTCCACGTTCATTTCGCATCCTCCGTGCCGTCCAGCACCTCGAGAATCGGGCATTCGCTGATCGGCCCCCGCCCGGCGCACGCCATGGAAAGCTCGGCAAGCACGGCTTTCATGCGCTTGAGGGTTGCGATGCATCCTTCAATGTCGGCGATCTTGCGTTGCGCGCGCAACTTGACATCGCCGCAGGTTTTTCCCGGCGCCACGCGCAGCGACAGCAGTTCCTTGATTTCTCCGAGCGAAAATCCGAGTTCCTTGGCCTGGCGGATGAAGCGCAACAGCGCGATCACGTCCCAGCGGTAATGCCGGTAGCCCGACGCGCTGCGCGCCACCTTGTCAATCAGTCCCTCGCGCTCATAGTAGCGGATGGTCTCGACACCGGTTCCGGCGGCGCGTGCGATTTTTCCGATCGTCATGCTGCTCGTTGGCGTATTCCAATCAGGTGTCAAGTCTAAACCCCGTACCCTACACCAGAGTCAAGAGGCGTGCGTGCGGGGTCATTCGCATCGCTCTATGATGAAAGCGCCAAACTCGGTGGGTGAGGAAAAGATGATTGCCGCGCGGTCGCCGCGCATGCCGGCGCCGACGATCACCGGCTTGCCGGGGGATGGGCCGGAATCGCTGGTGTCGCTCTTGAAGCGCAGGTTGAATTCCCATATCTTGTGGGTCTTCCCGTCCTCGGTGCCAACGAAATAAGTGTCGCCGCAATGGTGGATAGACTTGACGATGTCGGCGGGCGCGGCCTTTTTCAGGTTCGGTAATCGCGGTCCGGCGGGCTGTGCACCAGGCTTTGAGCCAGCCGTCTTCAGATATGCGATCAGGTCACGTCGCGCCGCTTCCTCCTTCACGCCGGGGAACGCCATATCGTTTCCCGGGATGAACTTCTCCGGATCCCTCAACCAGGAATCGAGCGTTTGCTCGTTCCATACCACGCCCGACCGCCTCAGCGCGTCGGAATAGCGCAGGAAACCGGGAACCGTACCCGCCTTGCGTCCGAACAGATTGGCGAGGCTCGGCCCGGTCAGATT
>MERI01000062.1 GCA_001772005.1 Betaproteobacteria bacterium RIFCSPLOWO2_12_FULL_62_58
CTTCAACTGCGCCTGATCGATCACCCTCAACGTTGATTTCACTTCCATCTTCACTTCTCCTTGCGCCTGGTGAATTCGAAAATCATGCCACAAAGCGCAGGGATAAGCACAGCATTGTGAACCGCCGCGTTCCGAATCCCGACTCCAATGTCACTACTATTGCGGCTGTGGGCCAAGTATGCAAAGCTCGATAACAGTGAACCGTACGGCAGTCCTGAATCAACCAAAGGAGAGGAAATGATGATTGCGATGAAACATGTTGCAGCTGCCGCGCTGTTTGCATGCGCGTCAGGCGTCGTCGCGACGGCTTCGGTGCAGGCTGCTGCGGCCCCCGACAGGGGCCCAGGAGGCCCGGGGCAGGGTTATCCCAATCGACCGATCCGGCTGGTCGCGCCGTTTGTTCCAGGCGGGCCCACCGATATCGTGGCGCGCCTGGTCGGGCAGAAACTGGGTGAAAACCTCGGGCAGACCATCGTGGTTGACAACCGGGGAGGAGCGAGTGGCGCGGTCGGCATGGAGATCGCCGCCAGGTCCGCACCGGACGGCTACACGCTGGTGATCGGCTCGTCGGGCAACCTGGCCGTCAATCCCAACCTGAACGCCAAGCTGCCGTACGACACGTTGAAAGACTTTCAGCCGATCACGCAGACGACATCGGGACCCCAGATGATGGTGGTTCATCCGTTGCTCCCGGCGAAGTCGGTCCAGGAGTTCATTGCCTTGGCGAAAGCCAAACCCGGCCAGCTCAACTATGCATCGGGCGGCGCCGGCACGACCACTCACCTTGCCTCCGAGCTGTTCAAGTTGTCCGCCGGGGTCAGTATCGTGCACGTGCCCTACAAGGGTACCGGCCAGGCGTTGACCGACTTGATCGGCGGGCAGGTGCAGATGATGATGAGCAGCATGTTGCCGGCGATACCGCATGTAAAAGCGGGCAGGCTGCGCGGACTCGCGGTCACCAGCGCGCGACGCGCGACGACGTTGCCGGAAATGCCGACGCTGGCGGAATCGGGCCTGCCGGGTTTTGAGACCACTTCATGGCACGGCATGCTGGTGCCCGTCAAGACACCCAAGGCAATCACCATGCGGCTGCACGCCGAGATGGTCAAGACGCTCAACCAGCCGGACGTCAAGGAACGCTTTGCGAATCAGGGAATGGACATCGTCGGCAACACGCCCGAGCAGTTCGCGGCGTATATCAAGAGCGAGTCGCAAAAGTGGGCGAAGGTCATCAAGGTGGCCGGCATCAAGCCGCAGTGAGCAGGGCGGAATTTCAACGTCGAGTGAAGTTAAGCATCACGGCGCCCCGTCGTGAGATGCGATCGCCACGACGGCGGCGTTGTTGGACCGGTTGCTCCACGCGTGGTTGGTAGCCCGCTGCACGACAAACTCGCCCGCGTTCAGGCGTACTTCCTGCGTGTCCAGCACCAGAACGAACTCACCTTCGAGGACGATACAGAAATCAAGCGTGCGCGTCTTCTGCATGTACGGATGCGGCGCCAGCGGCGAGTAGGTGGAAGCGCCGGGCGAGCCCATCCCACGGAAGTACGCCTGCACGTCAGCCGCGCCGACTTTGCCTTTCCAAGCGGCGTCCGGCGGGAAGGTGACGATGTTCAACACCGAGCCTCCCGCGGGCGGCTCGAGGACGTACGGCAGGTGCAGCGTCTCCAGAACGATCTTCGCGGGCGTGCCGTCCGTGACCCACATGCGCTGTAATGCAAAGCCGGGCCGCGCCGGATCGGTCCGAACGTCGGGCGAAGGTCCGTCGCTCAGAAGGCACGATTTCCCCGGCTCGCGGTCGAGGCAGACGATGCGCCGCGCCGGCTTGACGCCGTGCGGCAGCTTCTGATTGGGATCGGCGCGCATGATCGCGTCATTGCCCTGCGCCAATCCCACCGGCCCGTCCACGAAGCGCGCCGCGATCATGTCGAACGCCACGCGGCCGCCGCCTGTGTTGCGGCTCGACCACTGATGCCACGCGCCGACGTCGATCACGATGTCGCCAAGCCGCCACTCGACTTCGCGGTCATCGAGCACGAGCGTGCGCTCGCCGTCGAGGAGGATCGCGTAATCCACGGTTTCGGTCTTGTGCATCTCGCCGGAGTAGGCGTTGGTGCCGCCGCGGTCCCATCGTCTGCCCAGAGGATGCTCCTTCGGCTCGTGGGGCGGCACGATGAGCGTATCCTTCGCGGGATCGTAGTCAGGTGAGCGCCCCACGCCCTGCACCACACGCCAGTGCCCACCCTTCGGCGGGCCCGGGAAATCATAGGACAAATTGCCGTCATCGCCCCCGCGAGCAAGCGGGGCCGGGCTCTCGTTCCAGACCCAGAAATCGATGTGACCGCGGCCCGTACCCATCGACGCTTCGTGCATGGCAGGCGCCGGTCCATCCCATACGACTTTCGACTTGCCGCTCGCGTCGTTCCCTGTAACTACGCGCCGGATCGGTTTCACCCCATCTTGTGCCACGGCCTCTCACTCCTTTCGGTAGAAGCTGTTTCTCTATCAAGCCTGGCAGCCTGTCGAAGCGCCGGGTCCCGCGAGCTGCTAGCGCGCAGGCCCGTCGTTCATTGCGGCTGGAGGCCGATCTGCTTGACCAATCTTGCAACTTCGGCCGATTCTTCCCTGATATGCGCGCTCAATTCCTCCGGCGTCGAGCCGACAGAGGTGAGCCCCTGCCCCAGAAAACGCTCTTTCACGTCGGGCAGGTTCACTATTTTGACCAATTCGGCGTTCAGCCGCTTCACGATGGGTTTGGGCGTCCCGGCGGGCACGAGAACGCTATGCCATGTGATGTTCTTGAAGCCGGGCACGCCTGATTCGGCGACGGTCGGCGTGTCGGGCAGGGCCGGGTTGCGCGTAACGGAGGTCACGGCCAGCGCGCGCAGCTTGCCCGATTTAACATTCGGCAGGGCGATCAGCGGGCTCATGAAAAACATTTGTACTTCCCCGGAGACCAGAGCGGTTACGGCCTGTCCCGTTCCCTTGTACGCGATGGCGACCATATCGATACCGGTCTTCACTTTGAAATCCGCAATGCCGAGCAGATTGCCAGTGCCGGTCGTAGCGTAATTGATCACTCCCGGCTTGGACTTGGCGAGGGCGATGAATTCTTTTATCGACTTGGCCGCGACCGAAGGATGCACAACCACAACATTGCCGCCGACGGTGAGCTGCGTGATCGGCTGCAAGTCGCGCTGCGCATCATACGGCAGCTTCAGGTAAACGTGCGGGTTGATGGTGAGCAGGCTATTGGCGGCGAGCAGAATGGAGTAGCCGTCCGGCGGCGCTTTCGCGCCGAGTTCGGCGCCGAGCACGCCACCCACGCTGCCGCGGTTATCGATGACGACCGTCTGCCCCAAGCTTTCGCCGAGTTTCAAGCCCACCAGACGCGACAGGGTGTCGCTGGGCCCGCCGGGCACGAACGGCACGATGAACCTGACTGGCCGGTTCGGATACTTCGCCTCTGCTGCCTCGACCCCGGACACCGCAAAAGTCAGAAGCAAACCCGCTACCGCAATCGTTGCATGGTTCATCGCATCCTCCTTTGGTTGGCCACCTACAATGGGCTGGCGTTCTTCGTCGAGTCCGCCAGGTTAAAGCCCGCGAACAACGCTTCTATCCGTGATTATACGTTTTTCATTTCTTCATTGGTCGCCGTTTCTTCGATCCCGCGATTCGGGTCTCGCCGACGAGGCTGTCAGTGCGGAACCCGCTTGGCCAGCACATTCACATCGCTCGCCACATCAATCACCACGGGTTTGTTCATGGCAAACGCACGTTGCAGCGCGGCCTTGAGCTCGCCGGGCTTTTCGACCCGCATGCCGGCGCAGCCAAACCCTTCCGCGATCTTGGCGAAATTGATGTCGGTGAAGGTCCACATGTCCTTCCAACCACCGCGCGGCTGGTTGTTGTATGCAACTTCGTTGAGCGTGATCTCCTGATTGAGCCCGCTGTTGTTGTTGACCAACACCACCACGTTGATGTTGTGGCGCCGGGCGGTTTCCAGCTCCGCGATGTGGTAGTAGAACCCCCCGTCGCCGGTGAAGCACAGCACCGGCTTGTCCGGCAACGCGCACTTCACCCCGAGCGATCCTGGAAACCCCCAGCCGAGGGAACCGGCGCATCGGAAATAGCGTTGAGTCGGATGCTTGAAGTCGATCATGGTGCCGGTCCAGATTCCGGCGTGCCCGGTATCCGAGACCACCACGCCGTCAGGCGGCAGCGCATCCGAGATTTCCTTGCAGATACGCTCGGGCCGGATGGGAACCGCATCCGAGACACGGTTCGGCTCTTCCTCGGCGCGCCACTTGGCCACCAATTGCTGGACGCGCCCCGTCCACGCTTTTGCCGCGTCCGGTGATTTAGCGTGAGCCACATCAATCATCCGCTGCAGCGTAACCTTGGCATCACCCAGAATCGACACCGTATTCGGGTAGTTGCGGCCCAGTTCCGAGGGACTGATATCGAGCTGGATCACCGGCGTGCCGGGGGACGGAAAATGCCAGAAGTGCGTGACCTGTCCACCGGTGCGGCTGCCGACGAAGAACACGAGATCAGCCTCCAAAAGCGTACTGTTCGCGCAGCCACGCGAGTAGCTGCCCGAGACGCCGACCGACAATGGATGGCTGTCCAGGATCGTGGCCTTCGCATTGAGTGAGGTGACTACCGGGATTTGCAGCTTCTCCGCCAAGGCCACGAGTTCGCGCTGCGCACCGGATCGAACGACACCTCCACCCGCGACGATGACGGGTCTTTGCGCCCTGGCCAAAGCTGCCAGTGCGTCGCGTACGTGCTGCATCTCCGGTTCGGGGCGGAAGGCAGGTACGCGGCCGTATTGTTGTTCGGCCAGCGGATTCAGTTCGGCTTCCTGCTCGGTCATGTGGCCACCACGGTTTTGCATCTGCAAATGCACCGGGCGCGGCGCGCCCGAGGTCGCCTCGCGGAAAGCTTGTCGCAGCAGGTCGGGCATCCGGGTGACGGCATCGACGCTTGCGCTGAATTTGGTGACCGGTCCAAACTGGGGAAAGTCCTCTATTTCCTGATACGCGTTCCGGTAGCGCGTATTGGGGATGGACCCGCCCGAGATGGCGATGACGGGGGAACACGCCATGTAGGCGTCGCGCAAACCGGCAGCGAGGTTTGAAGCGCCGATGCACTGCGCCATGCACACACCGGGTTTGCCGCTCGCCCGGGCGTAGCCGTCCGCCATGTAGGCTGCGGCCTTTTCACCGTGCACCATGACCCTGCGGATGGGCATGTCCTCCATCTCGGCCAGGGCTTTCGCCATGATCGCGGGCACGAAGAAAATATGCGAAACGCCATAGCCCTGCATCATTTCCGCGAAAGCGCGCGCGCCGGTCATTCTTGGCATGGGATCCTCCCTTCGTTGACTGTCAATTGACTTAACGGTTCGTCTTATTTTATGCGAGCATGAGTCCCGCGTATTTTCGGTTTGACCCAACTTTGATTTGGGTCAAAGATTCCGAGGCGCCTCCGGGGGCAGAGGTATTTGTTGGTATATTACCCTACTGAGAGTCATCAGAATGCCGGGGAGGATTTATGCTGATACCGCGTTTTGTTTCATGGATGCTCACGGTTGGCATGACGGTTTTCGCCGCGGGCGTGGTGTCGGGCCAGACCACCTCGACAGGCTCGGGACAGGCTTATCCGGAAAGGCCCATTCGCGTTTACTCCCCTCAAATTGGCACCAGCCCCGATGTCGTGGTGCGTCTGATTGCGGAAGCGGTTGCAGGCAACCTGGGGCAGGCGATGATCGTTGAGAGCCGCGGGATTATCGGAGTGGAAATGGCGGCTCAAGCGCCGCCCGATGGTTATACCCTGCTTCACTACAGCAACGTCCTTTGGTTCATGCCACTTTTTCGAGACAACGTCCGCTGGGATCCGGTGAAAGATTTTTCACCGATCGCATTGGCGGCGAGCACGCCTAACCTCGTTGTTGTGCATCCATCGCTGCCGGTAAAATCCATCAAGGAGTTGATCGCTTTGGCCAAAGCCAGACCGGGAGAGCTCAACTATGGTTCGAGTTCAACCGGCGCGTCAAATCATGTCGCGGCTGAATTATTCAAGGCCATGGCGGGCGTCAACATCGTGCGCATTAATTACAAAGGCGGTGCGCAAGCCATCAGCGATCTGATGGCTGGCCAAGTACACTTGATGTTCTCTCCCGCAGGTACAGCCACGCCGCATGTGAAATCGGGCCGACTGAGGGCTTTGGCGGTTAGTAGCGCTGAGCCGTCTGCTCTGGCTCCCGGTTTACCTACGGTGGCCGCCTCGGGCCTACCCGGGTACGAATCGAGGTCATTGTCTGGGTTGTTTGCGCCGGCCAAGACCCCTCTCGCGATCATCAAGCGACTGAACCAGGAGGTGGTGCGGGCCCTTAACAGGGCGGATGTGAAAGAGAAGCTTTTCAATTCTGGAATGGAAGCGGTCGCCAGTTCTCCAGAGGAGTTTGCGGCCACGATTAAATCCGAAATGACCAGGATGGACAAGGTGATCAAGGATGCCGGCCTCCGCGAGTAACGGGTAGAGATCAAGCGAGGCGGTGTCAGCGCCAATGCATCGACCGGCCTTGCCGCCCTGGCACTGGCGTGACAATGCCCTTGTTCGGCGATCTCAGCTGAACTCCTAAGACCTGCCGAATGTCGGGAGCGCCTGCACCACCGCATCCCCCATTTGTACAGTCGTAGCTTTTCCGCCGAGGTCGGGCGTGAGGTGCTGCGCTTTGGCGATCACCTTATCCATCGCCTTTTCGATTGACCTGGCCGCCTCGACCGCCTTCGGTTCGTTGTGCTTGCGGCCCAGCCACTCCAGCAACATCTTGCCTGACATGATCATCGCATAAGGATTGGCGATACCCTTGCCCGTGATATCGGGCGCCGAGCCATGTGTCGCCTGCGCCATCGCGCGGCGCTCTCCCACGCAGAGCCCCGGCGCCAGTCCCAGCCCGCCGACGAGGCCGGCGCCTTCATCGGTCAGGATGTCGCCAAACAGGTTGGTCGTCACCACCACGTCAAATTGCTGCGGGTTCATCACCAGCTTCATCGCAAAGCCGTCAACCAGCACTTCCTCGAGCTTCACATCCGGAAATTCTTGTGCCACTTTGCGGCACTCCTCCGCGAACATCCCGCAGACCAGTCTGTACGTGGGCTCTTTGTGCACGGCGGTCACTTTCTTGCGGCTGCGCGTGCGGGCGATCTCGAACGCCTCGCGCGCAACGCGGTTGGCGCCGCGGCGTGTCACCACCCGCATCCCGATGGAAATGTCGTCGTTCGGCCGAAACTCGCCGCTCCCGGCAACCACCACGCCGCTGGACTGCATGCCCTCCGTCACCTCGCGCAAAAACACGATGTCTACGTCTTTGTGCAGCGATTTGATATTTGGATAAGACCTGACCGGCTTGACGCTGGCAAACAGATCGAAGCGCTTGCGCAGCCCTGAACTTGTCCAAGTCGGATCGTTGCGCGGGTAAGCGTTATGGCCCATCGGTCCCAGCACCCAGCCATCCATCTTGCCGAGCGCATCGACCGTGCTCGCCGGCACGGTGTGGCCGTGGGTCTCATGCGCGCTGCGTCCAATCGGTAGCGGCTGCCATAGTACCTCAAGCCCGACCTCGGCCGCAGCGGCCTTCATCACCTTGACAGCCTCGGGCACGACCTCCAGCCCAATATCGTCTCCCGGCAAAATACCGATGTTCAACACCAGCATCCTCCTCTGTAGATTGCCAACCTTCCTATTTGATGAAGTGCTTGATGGCCTTGACCCGTTGCACGGTGTCGCCGGCCAGATGCGTCCAGATCATGGCGTCGCGCACCAGCTTGTCGACACGCGCATTCATCATGCAACCCTCTGCGCCGTGAATGTCCATATTAAGGCGGGTAACTCGCTGTATGACGTCTGCCGAAAAATTCATCACGAGATCGGCGTTCACAAAGTCGCGCATGGCCTTATCCCTGAGCACCGCCCGATCCCTTTCCCACGCCGTTCGCAGCACGAAGGAGCGCAGCGCCTCCGTGAGCATGTGCATCTCGGATAGCTTCAGCTGAATGACCTGATGCTCGATGACGGGCTTGCCAGCCCGCTTTTGCGTCCGCGCGAAGCTCAGGGCCATTTCCACCGCAGCCTCGCACACCCCCAGCGCGTTGGCTGCGAGTTCAAGGTCGTTGAATTGGGAGGCGTCGCCGCTGCGTGCCTTCGCTCCGCCGTTCACCTCGCCCACGAGATTGGCGTGCGGCACGCGCGCGTTCTCGAAAATCAGCTCCGCGTTCTGGTAGAAGCGCCAGCCCCGCTTGTTGAACACCTTGCCGACGCGAAAACCGGGCGTGTCGCTCGGCACCAGGAAGAGCGTGCTGCCGTCCCGGACATTGACATTCGGGTTCGTCCGCGTGCGCACAAAAAACAGCTTGGCCACGCCGCCATTCGCGATAAAGCATTTCTCGCCGTTCAGAATCCATTCATCACCTTTGCGTTCCGCCCGGAGCTTCACGCCGGCCTTGGGATCATCCTCGGGGGGCAGACGGTTGTCGGAACCGGCATTGGGCTCGGTACTGCCTGAGCCCAGCAGATACGTATCGTCGGCGAGGAAGGGCTTGAGAAAGCGTTCCTTCTGGTCCTCGGTGCAAACAGCGGCGATCAACTGGCTCCATTTCCAGCACTGGCTGAAGGTCTTGGAGATGGCGCTGTCGGCCTTGGCGAGCTCCGCCATCACCACGGTTTGCGTCACCAAGTCAATCCCATGTCCGCCCCAGTTCTTCGGGGTCGCCGCAGTCCGGAAGCCGAGCTTGGAGCCTTTCTTGATGATCTCCCAGTCAAAGGTCTGGCGCGGATCGGAGATCTGGTCGCGCTGCAGCGAAATCGGGCGTATCTCTTCTGCCGCGAACTTCCGCGCCTCCATCTGCCAGCCGCGCTGCTCTTCGTTCAATGCAAAATCCATTGTCGCTCCTCAAAAATCCGTGAAATCGGGAGATCGTGAGATCGGGAGGTGGAGAAGCCGGGAAGTCGGAGGATCGCGAGATTCCGCATCGCGCTCACGCTCTGACGCCCTCCCGCCCTGACGCTCTCACGTTGACGGTCACTCGTCACTCTATCTCGTTACTTGTTCTCTTCACCCACACACGACCTGTCGATTACGAATTCAGGAATTCTACGCCCCCGCCTATAGAAAACGTAGAACCGTAGAAAAGCGAAAGGCCTGCGTCGCTGCAAGTCTTTGAATGATTGGCGCGCGAGACTGGATGAAACCGGGACCTGGCGCACCATTTTGACCATTCCTTAACATCGACTCGAGAGGTCGCAGACGACGGTGCGCTGCAGCGAAAGGTATCTCTGCATGCCGTTTATCGCTAGAATCTTCCGAGTCAAGTCTCGGGGGGCGACCGACATGGCATCCATCTGGTTCACGGGAAATTACGAAGATCTTTCGACGGACCGCGGCTTTCAATTCAAATTCCACTGCGAAAAGTGCGGCAACGGATACATGTCGACTTTCAAGGTGTCGACGCTGGGCATGGCCTCGTCCGCGTTTCGCGCCGCCGGCAACCTCTTCGGCGGCATCTTGGGCAACGCCGCGAACAGCGCGTATGAGATTCAACGCGCGGTCGGCAGCACCGCGCACGACTCGGCGCTCAAGGAAGCAGCGGAGGAGATCTCGAAACAGTTCAAGCAGTGCACCCGCTGCGGAAAATGGGTCTGCGAGCCGGTCTGCTGGAACAAGAAGATGCAACTCTGCGAAGGGTGCGCGCCCGATCTTGACGAAGAGATGGCGGTGGCGCAGGCCGAGGCTGCGAAAAATCAGATCCGCGATAAGGCGAGAAGCGTCGACTGGGTGGCGCAGCGGGACGTCGCCACCGTAACCGGGGTGGTCTGCCCGGCGTGCGGCGCGAAGACCCAGGGCGGCAAGTTTTGTCCGGAGTGCGGCGCAGCCGTGTCGGCAAAAAAGCGCTGCAACAAGTGCGGCGCTGAAGCCGAGGGGAATCCGAAGTTCTGCCCTGAGTGCGGACAGAAGTACGCATGACCTCGCCCGACTCCGAGGCACGCCGGGCGACTGGCGCCTGGGCTCTTGTCGACGCGGCGGGAGCGACGACGAGCAGCGACAGCCTGTCGGTCGGGGAGCACACCCGTCTACGGGACAACGGGCCATTCTGGCCCGTTGTAACCTCGTGAATTCTGGCGCCCCAAAGGGGATGAAGCTGGGCACTGGTCGGAAGTCGTGCCTACGCCATGACCGGATGCTGCTCGATCCGCAAGAATGGATTGCCCTCGCAAGAGAATCAATCCGGCACGCCCGCGAGGCGGAGCCCTTCAATCATGCTGGCGCGATGCTCGCTGCGTGCAAAAAGGATAGTAGGCTCGATGCGGCGCAGTGAAAGCCGCCTGCCTACCGCTTCCAGCTCTGTCACGGTCCGTCGGGCATCATCGAGCCGCCCCACCTGGGCGTAACTCGCGGCGAGCGACAGAAGTCCGCGGCCGAACAATGCGTTCCTGTCAAGCGCCTGTTCGAGGGCCGCGATGGCCTCGGCATAGCGACCCATCGCGAAATAACACTGCCCGATCGGAACGGGATAATTGATCGGGTAGCGGGGATTGAGCCGCACTGCTTTCTGAATGAGTTCGATGGTGTTCTCGGTCTTGCCGGCGTAGCACAGCGTCGATGCCATCATCACGATTGCGTTGGCGTAATTCGGGTCGAGTTCCATGGCGCGAGCAAAGGCTGCGAGCGCCTCGGCGTGCCGGCGCTGCTCACGGCGCACCATGCCTATCGCTAAATGAGGAAAAGCATCGCTGTCATCGAGCGCAACCGCACGCGTCGCCAACCGCTCGGCGCGCGCCAGTGACTCGGCAGGATTATCAACCCAGTCGTTCGCAAACTCGGCGCGGTAGACCATGGCCAGCAATCCGTGGGCGTTCGCGAAATTCGGGTCCAGCTCGATCGCACGCTCGAAATCGCGGCGCGCCTCGTTGTTCGCGCGGCGCAGCCGCCGGCCGTAATTCAACAGGCCGCGGAGCACAGCCTGATACGCCTCGACGCTGTGCGTGGGTGCTCTGGCAAGGCGCTGGCGCTCGCCCGCGGTAAGTTCGATGCTCAGGGTGGAAATGATTTTTTCGGCGAGCTCCACGCGGATGGCGAATAGATCCTCGAGAGTCCGGTTGTAGCGGTGGGTCCACAAGCGCTGTCCGGTTCGGGTATCGGTGAGCGTCGCCTCGACACGCAGCCGGCTGCCGCTTGTTTCGGCACTGCCCGAGAGGATGTAGCGGACCCCGAGTTCACGCGCAATGGCATCGATACCAGGCGCTGAATCGGAGCGGCGCCGCACCGAGTTGTAGGCAGCCACGCGTAGCTGTCTGAGGGGCGAGAGACTGCTGCTCACCAGGCGGCTCATGCCGAAGCCCAGGAGGGCGCCGCTCTCTGCGCCCCCAAACGGCAGGATCGCGATGGCGGGCAGACGCTCGTCCGCCTGTGCCGAAGCGTGCGAGGCGATCAGCGCCTCGATCCGCCGTTCTGCATCGTAAACCGCCTTTGCATAGAGCGCCGCGAGCACGCCGCAGGCGATCAACGCGAGGCCAATGATAGTGGCCATCCGATGGCGGCGGACGAAACGAGTGAGCCGCACGACCGGTGTCGGCGGGCGCGCTGACACTGGCTCGCCCGCGAGATAGCGCTCGACATCGGTGGCCAGATCATCGGCGTTCGCATAACGCGCATGCGGATCGCGTTGCAGGGCCTTCATCACAATGTTGTCCAGGTCGCCCCGCAATCGTGGCGCCGACTTCCTGTCATTCGGTTCGCGCCGGGCGAGCGCGGCACTTGGCGGCAGGGGATCGGTCTGCCGCACGGCGTGCAGCATCTCGTCGAGCGAGAGTCCGTTGAGCTGGTAGGGCAGGCAGCCGGCGAGAAGCTCGTAGAGCACGACGCCTAGCGCGTAGATGTCGCTCGCGTAACCAATCGCAGCGCCCGACAACTGTTCCGGACTCGCGTAGTCCGGCGTAAGACGGCGGTCTTCGGCCCGGGTCTGCGGTCCGGGCAGTGGATCGGTCGCCGGGTCGAGCAGTTTGGCGATGCCGAAATCGAGCAGCTTCGGCGCACCGTCCTTGCCCACGAGAATGTTGGCGGGCTTCAGGTCGCGGTGAACGACGTGCTGGCGGTGCGCATGCGCCACTGCAAGGCACACCTGGTGGAAGAGCCGCAGGCGCGCCTCCAGGGCGAGGCGATGATCCGTGCAGTAGCGGTCGATCGGTTCGCCCTCGACATACTCCATCACGAGGTATGGCGAGCCGTCCGCGCGCGTCCCGCCGTCGATGAGCCGCGCGATGCCGGGATGTTCGAGATTGGCGAGGATCTGGCGCTCCCTGCGAAACCGCTCGCGCTCGTACTCGGTTGCGAGCGTGTTGTGGAGAACCTTGATCGCCACCTTCTTGCGATAGGCGTCATCCGCCCGTTCCGCGAAATAGACCACTCCCATGCCGCCGTGCTGCAACGGCCGCAGCAGCCGCCAGGCGCCGAGCCGCTCCCCGCTCGCGTCTCCTTCCTGCAGCAGACGGACGGCCTCGTGCTCGACGGTGTGACGGATCTTGTCGCTCGCGCCGGGCTCGGAGCACAGCAAGGCTTCGACCTCGTGGCGCAGCGCGGCGTCACTCCCGCACTCTGCATCGAGGTAAGTACTCCGGGCCTGCGCGTCGAGGTCGACCACGCGGTGAAAGATCAACTCGACCTTCTTCCAATGCTCGGGATTCATGATGACGACCCGCGCATGGCACGATGCAGCCACGATTCGGCAAGCCGCAGCTCGCGCTGGACCGTTTTCGGCGATACGTCCATGGCCTGCGCGGTCTCGTCGATGGACATTCCGCCGAAATAGTGCAGCTCGACCATATCGTGCTTGCGTCGATCAAACTTGGCGAGGTCCTTGAGTGCATCATCAAGCGCGACGAGATTCATATCGAGCGGCGCAGCAATCTCGCCGGCTTCTTCGAGCGACACGTGCACGGCAGCGCCGCCACGCTTGTCGCGCTCACGGCTGCGGGCGTGATCGACCAGGATGTTCCGCATCTGCCGCGCCGCAACCGCATAGAAATGCGCGCGGTCCTGCCAAGGCACGTCAGCCCCGATTAGACGCAGGATCGCCTCGTTCACCAGCGCCGTCGGTTGAAGGGTGTGACCCGGACGCTCGCCGCGCATGGAACGGGCTGCGATCCGGCGCAGTTCGTGATAGACGAGGCCGCTCAACTGCTCCAGCGCGGCGCGGTCGCCCCGCTGTGTCCTGTGCAGCAAGTCCGTAACCGGGCCCGACGCCTCCATTCCGGACAGCACTCCCCGTCGTGAACGCTGCCGCGCCTTCGGCCTGATGAAGGTTGCGGACAATGCACGGCAGTCTGGTTCGCACCGGTACGATAGTCCATCGCATCAGGGGTGCGCAAGGGCCGGCGGAGAGTCGGGTCCAGTCGTAATCCATCCCTTATCGCAGATCAAACGTCGTCGCATGGCGAAAGTTAATCGGCGAGCCGCTTGAGTCCGCGAATCCGGTTGCCGGCGCCGAGGTCGCTCACGCTGCCGTGGGTTCCCATCACGACGTTGTCGTTTGCGCCCTTGTTCAGCATCACGTCGGCCACCGCCGCCCTGAACTGCTCAAAATCATTGCCATCCAGTTCGTTGGCGCTCCCCCGGCTCCCGAGCCAGATTCCGACTTCGCCAGCACCTTCGATCTGGTTCCGACCGATGTAAGTGTTGGACCCGGAAACGCTGATCGCGCGTGCCGTCGTTCCTTCGGTGACCACATTGTTGTTCC
>MERI01000063.1 GCA_001772005.1 Betaproteobacteria bacterium RIFCSPLOWO2_12_FULL_62_58
AGCCCCACTCCCTTGTACGGGATGTGCACCATCTGCACTCCCGCAACCTGCTTGAAGAGCTCTCCCGCCAGATGCGTCGCCGTGCCGTTGCCGCCCGAGGCATAGTTGACGTCGCCCGGCCGCGCCTTGGCAATCGCGACAAGGTCGTTCACCGAGCGCGCGGGGAGCGATGGATGGACGACGATCACGAGCGAGGCCGCACCCACCAGCGCGACCGGCTGCAAGTCCTTGAGCGTGTCATAGGGGAGCTTAGCGTAAAGACTCGGGTTGGTGATCAGCGCCTGGTCGGCGACCAGCAGCGTGTAGCCGTCAGGCAACGACTTGGCAACAATGTCGGTGCCGATGGTGCTGCCTCCACCCCCGCGGTTATCGACGATCACCTGCTGGCCCAGCGCTTCAGCGAGCCGTGGCTGCAGCGTGCGCGCAACGCCGTCCGTGAGCCCGCCGGGCGGATAGCCCACGACCATCCGGATCGTGCGCGAGGGGTAGACTTGAGCGAACGCCGCGCCTGCCATTGCCAATCCCGCAACGAGCAACACAACTCTTACGGCAAGCGTTCCTCTCATGCCTCACTCCTCACGCTTCACGCCTTCCGCCTCACTCCTCACTCCTCACTCCTCACGCCTCACGCCTCACGCCCTACTCCTCACTCACCATTCATCATTCATCATTCATCACTCATCGTTCATCGTTCATCGTTCATCATTCATCATTCAACTTTAATCCCCGCACCCTTCACCACCTTGGCCCATTTCTCGACCTCGGTCTTGATCTGCGCCGCGAACTCGCTCGGCGAGCTCGCGATGATGTCGAAACCCAGGCCGACGATGCGCTCCTTCACTTCGGGCCGCGACAAAATCTTGATGATCTCGCCGTGCAGCCGTTGCACGACCGCTTTGGGCACGCCGGCTGGGACCAATACGGCTTGCAGCGTGTCGGCTTCCTGGCCGGTGAGCCCGGCCTCCGCCATCGTCGGCACCTCCGGCAGCGCCGGCGAACGTTTTGCGCTGGTCACCGCCAGTGCACGCAGGCGCCCGCCCTGGATGTGCGGGATCGTGGGCGGCATGGCCATGCAGCCCAGCGGCACCTGGTTGCCGATCACCGCCGCCACCGCCGGCCCCGCGCCGCCATAGGGAATGGTCGCGACATCGAGCTTGGCCGTGAGCTTCAACAGCACGGCCGAAAGATCGGGCGTGGTGCCGATGCCGGGCGTCGCGAAGTTGTACTTCTTCGGGTTGGCTTGCACCAGCTTGATCAGTTCCGGTATCGATTTCGCCGGCACCGACGGATGCGCCACGAATACGTTGGGCGAAGCGGCCATGTTGGTGACCGGCGCAAAACTCTTGTACGGATCGTATGGAATCTTCGAATAGAGGCTCGGGTTCACCACGAAGCTCGAACTCACCACCAGTATCGTGTATCCGTCCGGCGATGAATTGGCGGCGATACCCATGCCGATGTTGCCGCCGGCGCCGGCGCGGTTGTCCACGACCACCTGCTGAGCAAGCGATTCCGACAGCCGTTGCGCGACGACGCGCGCAATGACATCGGTCGGCCCACCGGGCGCGAACGGCACGATCAACCGGATCGGGCGTGCCGGATACTGGGGCTCTGCGGCGTTGCCACCCCCAACGATCGTAAGCGCGCAGACTACCCCCACGAACCCGAAAAGTTTTCTCATCATGGTCCTTTCCATCCTCCGGTCACTCGGCACTCAGTCTTTCACTGGGCCTTGATGCCCGCATCCTTGATCACCTTGGCGTAGCGGACCGTTTCGGCCTTGATGAACTCGGCAAACTGCTCCGGCGTGTTGGTCAGCGGCTCGACGCCGGCAGCCGCGAGCCGTCCCTTCAGGTCGGAAGAAGCCAGCGCCTTGTGGATCTCGGAATTGAGACGGTTGATCACGTCGCGCGGCGTACTGGCCGGCGCGAGTATCCCGTACCAGATCGAGATCACAAAGTTGTCAACGCCGGCTTCCTTCGCAGTCGGGACGTCCGGCAGCGCGGGCACGCGACGCTCGGAGAGCACCGCGAGCGGTCGTACCTTGTTGGCCCGGACAATCGGTATCGCTCCCGGCACCGCCATGGTTCCAAAATCCACCTCCCCGCTCATCAATGCCACCAGCGCCGGACCCGAGCCCTTGAACGGCACGTGCACCATGTTGAGCTTGTATCTGCCCTTCAGCAGTTCGCTTGCCAGGTGGTTGGTGCTGCCAGCACCGCTCGAGCTGAAGTTGAGCTGGCCCGGATGGCGGCGCGCGAGCTGGATGAATTCCTTCAGGGTCGTCGCCGGCACAGAGTTGTGTACCACGATGATGTTCTGGATCTCGGCCACGAGCGAAATCGGCGCAAGATCCTTCTGTTCGTAGTTGAGCTTGGCATACAGCGACGGGCTGATCGCGATCGGAGGCGCGGCGAGCACGATCGTGTAGCCGTCCGGCGGCGCCTTGGCTGCAAGTTCCAGACCGATATTGCCCGCTGCGCCGGGCCGGTTGTCGGGCACCACTGGCTGGCCGAGCTGTTCGGTGAGTTTCTGCGCAATAACGCGGCCCGTGATGTCCGTCGGGCCGCCAGGCGGGAACGGCAGGATCATGCGGACCGGTTTCGAGGGATATGCTTGCGCGAGCGCGGCTACCGGCATGATGAGCGCGCAGACCGCAAGCGCAAGGGCGCTGCAGATCACTTGGGGCAATCGAAACATGGGTTCCTCCTTCTGGTTTGGAATGGCCGCGCCTGTTTTTCGGTTGCCCGCGCCGCCTGTTACTTGCAGCGTGCAGCATAGCAGCGAGGGAAACCCCCGCGCAACCTCGCGCGAGAATGACAGACGGCTCCCGTGGGGCGGCATTCCCATGCCGCCATCGCCACTTGTCAATTCGGAAAACGGCGGTTGAGCTCGGCGACCTGCTCCGCCGTCAGGTGGCGCACGGCCTGCCCGCGCAGCAGCAGCATGAGTTTCGCCGTTTGTTCGAGTTCCTCGATCGCGTTGACCGCCGCGTCGAGAGAAGATCCGGCCACGACCGGGCCGTGGTTGGCGAGCAGCACCGCATGATGTTTTCCCGCCAGCTTGCGCACCGCTTCGGCGAGCGACTCATCGCCCGGCGGGTGGTACGGCACGAGCGCGAGCTTGCCCACCTGCATGACCGCGTATGCGGTAATCGACGGGAATACGTCGCCCGAATCGAGGCCGTCGAGACAGGACACGGCGACCGCGTGTACTGAATGCAAATGAACCACAGCGCCCGCGGTCTGGCGCTCACGGTACATCGCGATATGCAGGAAAGTCTCTTTCGACGGTTTGTCACCCGACAACAGATTGCCGCTTGCATCAAGCCGCGAGATCCGCGCGGGGTCGAGACGGCCAAGACAGGAATTGGTCGGCGTCATCAACCAGCCGTCAGTGAGCTTGACGCTGATGTTCCCGGCGGAGCCGTGCGCGAGACCGCGGTCGTAGAGCGATTTGCCGATCGTGGCGATCTGTTCGCGCAGCTGATTTTCGTTCATTCAAAATCTCGCTATTGACCTTTACCTATCCATGCGACACCAAACCACACCACCCCGCCTCCTGTCGGAGGCACCCCTCCTCGTGAAAGGAAGCGAGTTTCTCCCCTCCTTTTCAAGGAGGGGTGGACGCGAAGCGGACGGGGTGGTTACGGCACGCGACTTACTCTTGGGCGTCACGCGGTTACGTAATCCTCAATAGCCGCCGATGAACGCCGATGAATCGCGGTTATCTGAGGCTTCTATCCGAAGAAGCACGCGTACTCAGCCGCGAACACGAGTTATCACCCCGGGTTGCGCCTTGGATATGGCCTTACGCACGGCGGGCATCAAGGGGCGGAGCACCGCCACATCGTTGCTCGCGGCTTCAATCACGACGACGGCAAGCTTCAGGCCGGAGAAGTTCTGCTGGTACTCGAGGTTACGGTCGACAGTAAGGAGGACGTCGAACCCCTGTGCCGCAAGTTGGAGCAACGCACCATTGTTGACACCAGGCCATCCGGCCTCGCCAACGGTCTTGACTTCGTGACCAGCAAGCTCCCTCCGCAGTGCGCGAGGAACGCACTCATCAAGCAACACGCGCATCGGCGATCAGATGAGCCTTGGCCTGCTCAAGGGCCGCAACAGCGACTTCCCGAGTGACCGTCGGGAAGTCGTCAAGGAATTCCTCCAGCGAATGCCCGCCCTCAAGGTAATCGATGAGCGCCTGCAGCGGAACGCGCGTCCCAACGAAAACTGGAGTACCGCCGAGAATATCAGGATCGGAGTGAACGACAGAAGTTGACTTCATGGAGTTAACCCGAATCGCAATATAGACAATGATACTCCGAGCAGACCTCTACGGCTAACGTGTCCCGACCATGCGTGTCGAACCGGGAGATGCGCGCGGGGTCGAACCGGCCGAGACAGGAATTGGTCGGCGTCATGAGCCAGCCGTCGGCAAGCCTGACACTGATGTTCCCCGCGGAACCGTGGGCGAGACCGCGGTCGTAGAGCGACTTGCCAATCGTGGCGATCTGTTCGCGAAGCGCGTCTTCCTTCATTCGAAATCTCTTAGAGCCAGCAACAAAAATAATATTCCCTCCCCCTGACCAAGGAGGAGGGTTAGGGCTGACGTTTAGGGTGGGGGTAGTTACACAAGGCGGCCTCCGTAAACCGCAAATACAGTGTACGCCAAGCAAATGACGCCCGATGCAAACGAGAACGTCAAAAACCAGAAAAGTCTCCAAGTGGCGCTTCCGTAAACGCGAGCCTGCTTTTCGAAACGCGAAACGACTCCGCTTTGCCCTCCCTTCTCTTCTTCACGTATCTTCCCAGCTGTTGCACGAAAATCGATTAGCCTAGTGACAGTCGCACCTACACCGAAGAGAACTCCGCATGCGAGCGCGATCACAGAGTAGATGAACAGCCACTTGTCGATGCCTCCCGGAGCGAAAGTATTGTCGCGAAGGAGCGCGACGCCGAATCCAAGTGCGGCCACCGCTAGGCCGAGAAGAAGATTGATCGAAAAGGAGAGCTGGCTTATCGATTGGGATTGCCACCGGACGAATCGCTCGCGAGACATGGTATGAATTACTCAACAACGAACCAGTACACTTGGTCCATCAAAGGCACATAGAGTTGCACTTCAGTTCCGAAAGACTTTACTACCCGACATGTTTCTCCGTGCAGTGCCAAATAGTAGAGGTCTCTGTCACGCCAACGTTCTTTTCCGTATGGTGTTTCAACAATGTAGGTCAATCCATCTTCAAGCGGTCTGATCACGGTGACCCGATCCCCATCCCGAACCTTTGTAACACCGGCTAATGTCGTAACCGCAATGGCAGTTAAAATCATGAATAGAATAGCTCGTCGCAACGTGAATCTTGTGTTTCTAACGTCGTGCTCTGTGGCGGGCCAGCATGATGGTTGATGATGGCACGGCGCTCGCGGTCCGCAGCAGCTACGGGTTAGACACTGCTTTCTCATGCAGTAGCGCCAGAAAGTTCTCGGAGAAACTTGTCACTCCCTTAAGAGTGTCCTGTGCAAATTGCTGCATTGGCCTCGAATCAATCTCGGGTGGGTGCGCCTTTATCAAAAGCAGCCGACCGTCCTTTTCAGAAAGCTCCAAGGTGAACATCAGTTGATGCATTCCCTTTTCTGGATGAATCAGCTGATCCCGCGCGAAGATCACCTGGTCGATCCAGGCCTTCTTATGTTCTGATATGAGCGCGTCTAGCTGTCCAGCCACATCTTTTCTTGTTTTGACAGCATTGTTTCTAAGCACGTTTAGTACCCTGCCTCCGTAACCATTTTGGTCGCGGTGAAAGCCATCAACCGCCGCGTCCACAATCTTTTCCGTAGAGAGAAGCTGAACAATGAGATCTAGAAGCGTCTTCACTCCGGAGAAGAACGCTTCAATGCGAATATGCAGGTCCGGTTGTTGCGCGAAGAACGCCAATTTCTGTAGTTCAAATTTCGCCATGCGCCACTGTTGTTGAAGCGTATCAACGTTTTTTACACATAGTTTTTCTGCGCCGTCGCACATCTCCGAAAGTTGTGCTACGCAATGGTGCAGAACTGAATACTCCGTCCAACAGGACTGGATTAGGCCCTTGCTGCCGTCTAACCAAGAATTCGGATTAAAAATCTCTGCGCCCGCGACACTTGAGGCGTCAGCACAAATGACCGGTATCGGATTGTGGGATTCTGCAGCAGTTGCCATCGCTGGTCCGCGTCAATGCGGTGTCTAACGTGAAGTGGTTGGGCTATGAGCTGATTCGCAAGTCGGCATCGTGCGCTCGAATCGTTTTTCCTTCAAGCGAATCACGACGGTGTCGCAGATATCTGCACATTATTGAGTCTTGCATAAATGGCTAACGGTGTAACAGGGCTGTGTCATTCCCGTGGAAACGGGAATCCATATCGTGCATCATCACGCGTGGCAGCGCAGTATGGGTCCCCGCCTTCGCGAGGACGACACTTACATGTTAGTCGATTATGCAACTCTCAATAGTTCAAGTTGCACGCCTTAATCTGCGTTCATCGGCGTACCCCTCAAGGGGGTATTGAGAAGAATTCATCGGCGGTTCCAAGCTTTTCAAATGATTTGAGAAAAAAATCGTCGGCGCCAAAGTTGCCCGATTTGAGCGCCAGCGCGAGCGGCGGTTCGCCGAGGCTCGCCGTCCACGGCACGCCGGGATCGATTTCCTCTCCAATGCGCAAGCCGTCTATCCCGAGCGCCGTTACCACAGCTCCCGAGGTCTCGCCGCCCGCCACGACCAGCCGCCGCACGCCCATGCCGACGAGTCCCTTTGCGATCTCTCCCATCGCCGCCTCGATCAGATGGCCGACGCGTTCGCGCCCCAGCGCCGCCTGGGCCTTCTCTACTGTCGCAGGGTCGGCGGTGGAATAAATCAGTACGGGCTCCTTGCCCAGGCGCGGCCTCGCCCATTGCAGCACCTTCGCGACCGCCGCCCGATCCTCGCGCAGCGCGATCGGATCGATCTCGAACCAATTCGATCCGGTCTTCATCTTCGCAACCTGCCGCTGCGTTGCCGCCGAGCAACTGCCTGCAAGCACTGCTGCGTGTCCACTGAACTTGGGTAACACACCTGCCGCCTGCGCGCTCAGCAATCCCGCACGGCGAAAATTCTCCGGAAGTCCCAGCGCCAGCCCCGAGCCGCCGGTGAGCAACTTCAGATCGGCGCACGCCTCGCCGATCGCGAGCAGATGCGCGTCCGTCAGCGCATCGACAACCGCGATTCGCACGCCGTCAGTACGCAACCGCGCCACTACCCCGCGAATCGCCGCGCTGCCCCGCTCCACCACGTCATATGCGATGAGTCCGACACGGCCCTTGCATTGCCGTTGCAGCACCCGCGTCAACAGCGGATCGGTCATCGGCGTCAACGGATGATGGCGCATGCTCGACTCCGACAGCAGCACGTCGCCGACAAACAGGTGTCCCTGGTAGATCGTACGCTTGTTGGTCGGGAACGCGGGGCAGGCCACAGTGAAGTCTTGCTTTAGCGCATCGAGCAGCGCTTCCGCTACCGGACCGATGTTCCCCGCATCGGTCGAGTCGAACGTCGAGCAATACTTGAAGTAATGCTGCCGGGCGCCGCCACACGCGAGCCAATCGAGCGCCGCGAGCGACTGGCTCACCGCGTGAGCCGCCGCGATCGAGCGCGACTTCAGCGCGATGATGACCGCATCGGCGTCGCCGACATCGACGTCTTCATGCGGCACGCCGAGCAACACCACCGTCGCCATGCCCCGGCGCGTTAGCGTATTGGCGAGATCGGTCGCGCCCGTGAAATCGTCGGCAATGCAGCCGAGAAGCATAGGGATGAACGATGAACGATGAACGATGAAGGCAACATTGGAGCGGCGCCGGAGTGACGGGGTTCCCTCCTTTCTCCTTTCTCCTCTCTCCTCTCTCCTCTCTCCTCTCTTATCTCTCCTCAGTCGGTGCGGATGTTCGCCGCCTTCGCAACCTTGGTGTACTTCGCCAGTTCCGTCTTGAAGAACGCGCTGGTCTCTTCAGGACTGGTCGCCACGATATCTGCGCCAAGCGATGCGAGACGCTCTTTCACATCAGGCAGGGCCAATGCTTTCAGCATCTCCTGGTTGAGTTTCACCACGATCTCGCGCGGGGTCTTGGCCGGGGCGACGGCGCCATACCACGTGCTCATGGAATATCCCGGCACCCCGGATTCCGCGATCGTGGGCACGTCCGGCAGCACCGCCGCGCGTTTGTCCTTGGTCACCGCGAGCGCGCGCACGCGCCCCGCCCGGATGTGTGGAATGATGGGCGGCATGGTGCTGAAGCTCGTCATGACGTGCCCCGCCACCAGGTCGATCGCAATCGGGCCACCGCCCTTGTACGGGACCGCCAGCAGGTTGGTCTTGGTCATCATCTTCAACATTTCGCCCGCAAAATGCTCGGGACTCCCCACGCCGGCAGTCGCATAGGTGAGCTCACCTGGTTTCGCCCTTGCAAGCGCCAACGCTTCCTTCACCGTTTTGGCGGGCAACGCGGGGTTCGCGGCGAATACGTTCGATACTTCGGACACCACGGTTATCGGCGCGAGGTCGCGCTCGATGTCGTAGCCGAGATTGCTGTAGACCGGCTTGCTCATGATGTGCGCCACCGACATGAAGAGCACCGTGTAGCCGTCCGCGGGAGACTCGGCCGCGAGCTTGGCCGCAATGTTGGCGTTCGCGCCCGGCCGGTTCTCGACGATGACCTGCTGCTTCATGCTTTCCGTCATCTTGGCGGCAACGGCGCGCGCCATGATGTCGGTGCCGCCGCCGGGGGCGAATCCGACGAGGATACGCACCGGTTTAGCAGGATAGCTTTGCGCGAGCGCGGCCGCGGCAAACCCGGCTGCCAGCGTTAAAAACAGCGTGGCGACGGTGCTGCGAGTGATCGTATTCATGTTTCTCTCCCTGTTGGCGGCTGTTGCGGCCCTAGTTTAGATCATTTCAGTCATCCTCTAGCAGCCTGTCGGACTTACCCGCCCGAACAGGCTGCTAAAAGCAAAACCGGCTGACAATTCCAAAAAAACCCCGGTCGAACTAGTCGAACGTGTAGAAAACTGAGGGCGAAATCGCATATCAATCATTTTCTCTCGCAATTCTCCCTGCGCCGGTTTTGCATTAGGAGTTTGTCGGGGCCAAGTCCGACAAACTCCTAACCAAACAACCGCGCGCGCTGCAGCGCGGAACTCACCGAAATTCTCCGCCGCTATCCACTCCGCAACATGTAAAATATGCCGTTTTTCAGCACTTCGACGCCATGTCATCGCCCCGCATCGCACTGATACACGCCACCCCGGTCGCCATTGACCCCATCGTGGACGCTTTCAAGCGGTTGTGGCCGGAGGCGCGCACCACCAATCTGCTCGACGACTCGCTCTCCGCCGACCTCGCCGCCGACGGCCGGCTCACCCCCAGGATGATCGATCGCTTCGTGACGCTCGCGCGCTACATGCACGGCTGCGGCGCGGATGCGATCCTTTTCACCTGCTCGGCATTCGGCCCGGCGATCGAAGCGGCGCAGGCTGCTCTGAAGATCCCCGTGCTGAAACCCAACGAAGCCATGCTTGACGAAGCGCTGGATGCCGGTACGCGCATCGGGCTGCTGGCCACTTTTGTACCGAGTATCCCGGCGCTCAAGGCCGAACTCGAGCAGATGGCGCAGCGGCGAAAGTTGAAGGTCGACATCAAGACGCAGGCGGTTCCCACAGCGCTCACCGCACTCCACGCCGGGCGTGCCGCCGAGCACGATCGCCTGATTGCGCAGGCGGCCGACGAGCTTGGCGTCTGCGATGCACTGATCCTCGGCCAGTTCTCGATGGCGAGCGCCGCCGCGCTGATTCCCGACCGGTCGGAACGCAAGGTGCTGACCAGCCCGATCTCGGCGGTCATGCACCTGAAACGCATGCTGGCGGCGTGAGAGCGGGGGTGGATTTCACGCTACAATCGAGACACAAGAAACACGCGGACGTGGGCGCGGTGATCATCGGCGGCACGTCCGAGCAGTTTCACGCCTACTTGAAAAGCGAGGTCGCGAAGTTCGGCAAGCTGGTGAAATCAGCCGGCATCAAGGCCGCGGCGGGCGGGTAATCGCCTGCGTTAACGACTGAACCACGCGCAGGCGCGGATGGGCGCGCGGCATCGCTACTGCCTGCGCGTCCTCTCTTCTTCCTCGCGCTTCGGTTGCTCGTCGCTCTTCTTCGCTCCGCGCTTTTCTGCGGATTTGGCGGCTTCAGGCTTTGGCGGCGGCGCTTTCTGCGCCGCCGGCGGTTTCGGCACGCTCACCGGTGGTCGTGGGACCTCTTGCACTTCCGGCCGCTGCGGTCGCTTCTGTGCTTCGGGCGGCTGCGGCGCCTTCTGCGCCTCGGGCGGTTTTGGCACGCTCACTGGTGGTTGCTGCGCCTTCCGGGCCTCCGGTGGCCGAGGAGCCTTTTGCACTTCCGGCCGCTGCGGTCGCCTCGGTGCTTCCGGCGGCTGCGGCGCCTTCTGCGCCTCGGGCGGTCTTGGCACGCTCACTGCTGGTTGCGGCGCCTTCCGGGCCTCCGGTGGCTTTGGAGCCTCTTGCGCTTCCGGCCGCTGCGGTCGCTTCTGCGCTTCGGGCGGCTGCGGCGCCTTCTGCGCCTCGGGCGGTCTTGGCACGCTCACTGCTGGTTGCGGCGCCTTCCGGGCCTCCGGTGGCTGTGGAGCCTCTTGCGCTTCTCGTGCCCGCAGTCCTTTCTTCGCTTCGGGTGGCTGCGGCGCCTTGGTCGCTTCCGGTGCTTGTGGCCTTTCAGGGCCAGCAGCTTGCTGCTTGGGTGGCGCGACGGCACGCTGAGTAGGACTGACGACTTTGACGGACGGCGCCGGCGCCCGCGCGGTGGGCTTCACCGCCGCCAGCGCTGCTGCATCGAGCGGCCTGCCGGGCTGCGCCGCGAGTGCGGACTGCTTTGCCGCAAACGGGACGGGCGCGGGCGGCGGCGGTACTCTCGCCACGACCGGCCGTTTCAGCGCTTCCGCCGGCGGCCTGCTGCTCGGTGCGGCTGCGCCGCGCACGCTGGCCTGGACCGGCGCTACCGCGGCAACTGCCGTCACCGGCGCCGTCGCGATCGCCTCTTTCGGCAGTCGGACTGCGGCCCTCCCGACCGGTTGCGATTGCACGAACGCAGTGCTCGGGACGGCGACGATCGCGCCGGGCACCTGTTGGTTGACGTAGGTGATGTTGCGCACGTTGATGTTGTTGTACACGTTGGTGATGTTGGTGGTGTTGATCGTCGTATTGCTGGTGTTGATGTTGTTGAAATAGCTTCGGCTCACCGGGTATGACGGACGGTATACGTCGCGGGGGCCGAGCGGAAACCACGCGACGCCTGCGACGTTGCCGATAGAGATCGCTATCTGGAAATTGCTGCCGCCGACGAATGCGACCAGGGCGGGCGCATAGACCGCCCGCGAGCGAATTGGACCGGGGACCCAGCCCCAGGTCCCGCGGATGTTCGCCCAGCGGCCGTAGTGAGATACCGCGAAGCCCCAAGGCGCGTCATCCACCCAGGTCCAGCCCCACGGGTCGACCCACGCCCAATGTCCGTCGTGGTAAGGCGCCCAGCCGGCCGCAACGCGGGTCGGTACCCACACGTTGCCGTAGCCCTCGGCGGCGCGCCAACTGCCGTAGTCGTCCAGGTCCTCGTAGCCGATCACATCGCGCGAGACGTAGCGTGCGGAAACCGCTCCGCGGCGGTCGCGGTCGGAGGACCAGCGGTCGAACTCGTCGGCCCGCGGCGCCTCGATGTACTCGTAGTCGCTCAAACCAGTCCCGGCAAAACGATACGCCTGCTGCGCGTTGACGACGTACGCTGCGCCGTCGCCATACACTTCGGCCTGGCCGCTGCGCACCACGACGGCGGTGGTATCGCCGGCGGGATCGACGTCGATCCGGTATTCGCCGGGCCGGCGGATCGAATACGCGAGATTCGGCGTGGCGACCTCGAACACTTCCTGCGGGCCGAGGCGCCGCACGCGAACGTTCAGCGTGCCTTGCGCCAACTGCACCTGTGCGACGCGGTCCTCGAGATTGAGCAGCGTCACGCTGGTGCTCCCGCTCATACGGATCACGGCCGCGCCGATTTGCAGTTCCGCCCGCGCGCCGGCGTCCACCCACAAACGATCGCCGGTGATCAGTGGCCGGTTCACCGTCGCCAGCACCCAGTCGTCCTCGCCGGCCGGGGAGAAGCTCACCGCGCCGCTGATGTAGCCCAACCGCGCAACGCGGGTCGGCGGGTCGGCGCTGGCCCAACCGGCCCATGCCAACGCGGCGACGCCGAGCAGCAGCGCCATAATTCGATTGCGACTGTATCGCTTATGCATGATAACCCCTCATCGGGAAATCCCCGAGTTGTTGTGGGTTCAATCTCTTGCGCCTCAACCGGTTTCAGGGCATTTTATCTACTCGCAAATTGTATTCCTTTCCGCGAGGGCGCTCCGTAGGCTAACGAACATAAGACGGACGATTTTTTTGAATGCGCCGCAGAATGAGGTGGCGCGTGTCGCGCGCTGCCGCGGCGAAAGGCCCCCCCATTGCAACGGCCCGCTCTATGAGCGCCAACGCTTCATCGTCGCGTTTCTGATCCGAAAGCGTTTGGGCAAGATTGTTCAACACCACCACTGAATCCGGGTGTCGATCGGCTGCCTGGCGCAACACGGCTTCGGCTTCCTTCAATTCTCCCAACGCGTAATGGCCGTTCGCCAGCCCGATGCGCGCCGTGAGGTTATCCGGCCAGCGACGGAGGAAGGTCGCATACGCCATCGTGGCAGCGCGGGGGTTGCCGACGCGTTCCATCGCGGCAATCGCCGCGAGATAGCCCGGTTCGGTGGCGGTGACCGGAACGCGGTCGGGCGGCACGCTGACCATTGCCCAGAAATGGCTTTCCTTCCACGTGTACTCGAGCACAGCGAACGGCATTGACAGCCTCTGTTTCTCGCCTGAGCGCAGCACCAGTTCGCCCTTCGAGTAGTCATAGCCTGCGACGACCGCGTAGTGCCAGATGGAGAACGGCCAGACGCCGTAGTCCTGCAGCACGATGACCGGAATGCCCGCCGCAACCTCGCGCAGCAGATCTTCGAAGCGCGGCGCGAGCTGGTACGACACCATGCCGTAGCGCCGCGGCGCGGCAAGCATCTCGACCTGCAGGCTGCCTTGGCGCGCGGGAAGATAGACCTGCTTGACCAGATCTTCTGGCGTGATCTTCACGCCGAAATGCACCAGCGTCGTCGCCAACGCGGCGGGACCGCACTGATAGTCGTCCTGCGGGAAGAACGGAACCTCGCGGAGCTCGATGCGCTCGGGCAGCCCCGCAGGCCAGGCCTCGCGCAGCGCTTCAGTCTGCGGAACCAGCAGCGCGCAGCCGCCCAACGCGGCCGAAAGAAAAAAAACGCCCGCGATCAGGCGGGCGTTTCTAAGCAAGGCCAGAAGCTCGAGGATCATCGTTTCCAGTTGTACCAGATCACGATCGCTATGATGACGACCGCGGCCCATACCCATCCGCTGGTGGCGCCGGCGGGAAGGGAATCCAGTTTCCCGGCAAGCGAACGAACTTCCTCATCGGTCATCGCTGCGACGCGATCCTGGGCAACCTTCGGATCCAGGCCCAGCGTCTGAAGCTGGCTCGCCACGTCCGACCGGCTCATGAGGCTCAGCACGGCGGCGCGGTCAGTCTGCGCACTCGTAGCGGAAGCTATCTGATCGGTCCCAATCATGCCCGCCTGTATGGTCTGAAACGGCAGGAACATCATGGACACCACTAGAAAACGGCAAATCATTCTGATCGCTGCAAATTTCATGTGAGCCTCCATTGAAGATCGTGGTTAAACTCGACGCCGCACAAGGAACGGTGCAGACGTTACGGAAACCAGCTCATACGCCCCGTCCCGTTTCGTACGATAGCGTACCTAAGCGGCATTATCTACACGCTGATGTTGCTGTCATGCGGCACTGGTATTCCGTTTTGCCGGGTCCGGCAAAGTGCGTTTCATTCTCCAAATCATTTACTTACAACGCCTACCCGCACGCGCCCAGGCGTAGCCATTTGCTTGCCGCCCTGCCGGCGGCGGATTATGAACACCTGCTACCCGCGGATTCGGTCATGTTGTCCCCCTTGAAGCATTCGGTGCATTGAGCCAAGACGTCCGTGCAGGAACTGCGCCCCTCGCGTCAGATACGGGTCACGCTCCCCAGGGATTGTCGATGACCAGCAACCAGGTGCCATCACTTTGGCGCCGCACCACATCTGCCGTCTGCCCCGCCAACTCCACCGGGTTGCCCTGCGGATCTGTTCCTTTCAGAGCCCACTTCGAACACAGCAGGGCAATATCGTTCGTCTCCATCACGTTGCCAGCTTGAAGCGTAAACCGCTGCGTAATCGCCAGGAACCCGCGCAATGCTTCCCGGATCGCCGCATGGCCCCGCACCACCTGCCCCGGCTGAGGCGCCAGGATCGCGGCAGGCTCATACAACGCCATCACGGCCTCCAGGTCACCGGCATTGAAGGCTTTGGCAAACATCTCGTGGACGGCTTCGGCTTCCTTGTACTTCGGGTTGAACTCGCGGACCTTGGCATGGAGCAGATCACCGAAGTAGAGCGACGCTGTCCGCGCCCGCTCAACAAGCTCCCTCTCGCCTTGCTCTCCTGTCCCCCTCTCCCCGTCAACGGGGAGAGGGTTGGGGTGAGGGGTAAGGTTTGGGGTGAACCCTCGTCGCCTTTCCGCCTCCGCGCGCGTCACATAGCGCCAGCCGATCTCCTGCGCGTAGGTGAGGATGCGGGCCTGGACGGTTTTGTGCTCGCCCGGGGTGGGCATCGCGGTTACTTCTCAGGAAACAGCGAGGAATCGGTCAACAGCGGCAGCTTCGCGGCGCGCGCAGCCTTGACCAGCGCCGCGTCGAGTGTCGCCAGCGGTAGCCGGCGGCGCTGGGCCAGCTCGAAATAGGCGGCGTCGTATGGAGTGAGGTTGTGTTGCCCGGACATTTCGTCAGCCTGACGCAGAGACATGACATGCGGGTCTACGTTGAGCGAGTGCAGGCTTGCCTGCCCGACAATCTGCGCGCGCTCGGCAGCGCTGATGCGGCGTCGCCGCTCGGCGGCAAACAACGCATTGGAAAACTCCAGCACCCAAATCGTCGGCACCCAGATCTCCAGCCTCGGAATCGCGTGCAGCAGGCTGTCGGTAAAATCGGTGCTCTCGCCCTCGAGATACCACGCGAGCGCCACCGAGCAATCCAGCACCAGTGCCGGCGGCAGATAGGCGGCGGACTGCTGCCGCGTCCGTAGCGGGCGGCGCGGCATCAGTACTTGTGGCCTTCGTGAATCAGATCCTTGATCTTGATCCCCCCGAGCGAGCGGCCCTTGCGTGTGCGCTTAATTTCCTTGACCAGCGCCTCCAGAGCTTGGGGATCGCGCGCAGGCTTGGCGGGAACTAACTGCGCCACGGGCTCGCCGTGTCGGGTGATGGTGATGCTCTCACCGTTCGCCACCTTATCGAGCAATTGCGAGAAATGGGTCTTGGCTTCGAACGCCCCGACAGTTTTCATGCGGACCTCGCTTGAACTGGTCAACCAGTTTGCAGTATAGCGCAAACCACGGCGCCACCGGCAGCGTGCCGCGAAGCTGCCTCGCGTTCAGCGTCCTCCCTTTCCCCCTTGTGAGAGAGCGCCGGAGGGGTATGACTTAGAGAAAATCCCCGCCGCGCCTCAGCGCGCGACACAAAACGCCAGCCGATTTCCTGCGCGTAGGCGAGAATGCGGGACTGGACGGTTTTACGCTCGGTAGGGGCGGACATCAGTACACGGGCCGTTACACAAGTGAACGTTGGCTCACTGCAAAACGTGTATCGGAAATGACTGCTTCCGCTTGCTCCGCCGGCTCTATGCCGTCGACACGGAGAAGATCAACATCGACGCGTTTCCCGGCGTGAACGACTGCATCAGCAGCAAATTCGAGTGCGGATATTGTCCTGCGCTGACTCAGCCAACGCCCCAAGAAATTGAAGATGCTTTCGGGCCGGTTAGCAGCACGAGCTTCATCTGACGTGAATGACGATGCCGAAACAGAGAGGGCGTCGATACGTTTCCGCGCTTCCTCCGAGGTCATCGCCAGTGTTTTGGGCCACACGGGACAGAAAAGATGCCAATCCGATCGTTCTCCAAGAGACTCTGTGGGTCGGCTTTGAGCCCATGGCCCAGGTGCCGGGCTTGGATTCCTGGCCGTAGAGTTTCAGGCGGGCGTAGGACTTCATTCCCTCACCCCCGGCCCCTCTCCCGGAGGGCGAGGGGAAATGGCCCCCTGTTCCTTTGTCGGTGCGTGATTCTGAGCCTGCCCCTTTCCCGGAGGGCGAGGGGAGGCGCCCGCTGGCTCTCATTTTCTCTTCGAGGGCCAGTTCGCACTTGATCAGCAGGCTGGCGGAGCCGCAGGTCGGATCGGAAGCGGTCATGCCGGGCTGCGGGTCCATGATCAGCGCCATGATCATCCCCACCTCACCGGGGGTGTAGAACTCGCCCGCGCTCTGGCCGCTGCCCTCGGCGAACTTGCGGATCAGGTACTCGTAGCTGCGCCCGATGATGTCGGCGTCCACGTCAGCGAGCCCGAGGCGCTTGGCGCTGATGGCTTCGATCAGGTTGGAGAGGCGGTCGTCGTCGATGTCGCGTTGGCCGTGGGTCGTGGCGTTGAAGTCCACACGGTCGATGATGCCCTTGAGCAGCGGCTTGGCGTCGGCGATGCTGCGCAGATGCGTGGTGAGCTGTTCGCCGATCCGGTCCGAGAGCGTGCGGATGACAGACCACACGGCATCGTCCGGATTCTTCGGCTCGATCGGCAGATAAAAGCGGACGAGCTTCTTATCGTGCTTCACCAGCTTGAAAGCCTTGGCGCGGGAGCCGACTTCCTTGGCGATGCGGCTCAACTCATCATCGAACACATCGCAGAGGCGCTTCGCGAAGATGAGCGGGAGGATGAACTCCTTGTATTTCGCCGCGTCCTTGGCGCCGCGGATGGAACACGCGGCGTCCCAGATCCAGGATTCGAGGGATTTGTCGGGGCTGTTATCTGTCATCAGATGGCTTGTTGAGGGACTTAGAGGCGTCTGAAGCGTGCTTCACCGACGTGCCCAAGCTTTCTCTCATCAGCGGCGCACTACACTGCCGCGACGCTCCGGCCCCTAGAATGCAAACAAAGGTGCTCACTGAGGGTTCTGTGGGCTTAGACGTCTCGACGCCCAACCGGAAATGAACGGCATTCCTGAAATGCTAGACCCATACGTCGGCATAAACAACTTTGCCGCCGTAGATTTACGCATGTGCGCCGGTATATCCAGGCGCATATCGCGCTCAAATCGCTAAATTGTTCAACCACCCCGGTCACTTCGTGACCACCCCTCCAGCCCTCACTCCTGACTTCTCTCCCGAGGGGAGAGAGGAAGCTCGAGCCTCCCTTCTCTGTTCGGGAGAAGGGTCGGGGATGAGGGGACGGGAGGGGAGATTCATTTTGTCGTGTATTCAGAATCCTCGCCGAGCAAGTCCTTGGCGGTCAGCTCGCACACCCACTCGCGCTCGCTCGCCGTCAGATCGGGAATCGCGTCGATGGCGCCGACGGGATCCTCCGGCCCCATGTCGAACGGGTGGTCGGTGCCGATCACCACGCGATCGGCGCCCACGCGGTTGATGAGGTGCCGCGCCGCCAGCGGATCGTGCGTCAGCGCGTCGAAATAGAATCGCCGTAGCAGGTCGCGCGGCGAAGTCTTCGTTTTCATCTTGGGCTCGGGCCGCACGTTGAATCCGTGCACAAAGCGCCCGATCTGATACGGCACGTAGCCGCCGCCGTGCGCGCACAGGATGCGCAGTTTCTTCAGGTCGTCGAGCGCCCCGCTGAACATCAGGTGCGCGACCATCATTGTCGTGTCGAGCGGGAAGCCGATGAAATTGCGCAGGTAGTAGTCGTCCATCCAGCCTTCCGCCAGGCACTGGTAGGGATGGGCGAAGACGAAGCAGCCGAGCTGTTCGATCGTCCTCAGCACTTTTCTAAACCTGGCGTCTGCGAGCGGCCGGCCCTCGATCGACGTACCTAGTTCCACCGCCTTGAACTTGTGCTCCTTGACCACCCGTTCGAGTTCAGCGATCGCCGCGTCCGGGTCCTGCATCGGCAGGTGCGCCATGCCCCGCAGCCGGTCAGGGCGTCCGGCGACCATTTGCGCGATGCCGTCGTTTGCGAGCCGGGCGGCTTCGAGCCCGGCGTCGGGCGAGAGCCAGTAAAAATAGATCGGCGGGCCGACCGAAATCCCGGCGATGTCGAGCCCCTTGCGATCCATCCACTCGAGCTTGGCGTCGACGTCGTAGAAAGTGGACAGCAGCTCGGTCATCCGCCCGTGGCTGTTGAAGTAGCGCTTGCCGTCTTTCCTCTCGATGCTCGTTCCGAACCGCAGCGGATCGCGCTCGATGGCCTCAACGATGGCCGGCGGAATGACATGGTTATGCAGATCGATAGTGCTCATGATACGGCGTGCTCCTTTGTTTACTGCTCATCGTGTCGTTACTGCTGTGCGCTGCTGTGAATTGGGTCGTAGGGTGCGCCGCGCGCACCACCCGTACGTGAAACGCACCCTGCACCCTCACCGGCGCTGACGCTATTTATACGGTCGATGGCCCGCCGAAGAGCACCGTGCACTGGGTGGAGAGCACGCCGCCATTACCGTGCGCAAGCGCAATCTCGCAATCCTTGACCTGGCGCTGACCGCATTCGCCGCGCACCTGCCGCACCGCCTCGATCATCACCAGCAGCCCATACATGCCGGGATGGCAATAGGAAAGCCCGCCGCCGCTGGTGTTGACCGCAAGTTTTCCTCCGGGTGCAATCGCGCCATTGGCGACGAAACGCCCGCCCTCGCCCTTGGGACAGAAGCCCAAATCCTCCAGGAACAGAATGGGCGTGATGGTGAAGGCGTCGTAGAGCGAAAGCATGTCCACGTCCGAGGGCTTGAGCCCCGCCATCCTGAATGCCTTGGGCCCGGATTCCGCAGCCGCCGTGACCGTCAGATCGGGCATGTTGGCGATGGTGGCATGGCCGATGGACTCACCCACGCCCAGCACATAAACCGGCTTCTTCTTGAGCGACTTCGCGCGCGCGGCCGAGGTGATGACGATCGCTCCGCCGCCGTCGGTCACCAGGCAGCAGTCGCGCACCGTAAGCGGATAGCTCACCATGCGCGCATTCAGCACCTGCTCGATAGTGAGCGGCTCTTTCTCCCACGCCACCGGATTCATGAGTGCCCATTTGCGCGCGGCGACAGCGACTTCGGCAAGCTGTTCGCGCGTCGTGCCGAATTGGTGCATATGGCGGGAGGCCGCCAACGCGTAAGCGCTTGCCGGCAGGAACGGACGGTAAGGACCCTCGTAGAAGTTGAATTCGCGCGGGGAAGCCGCGGCGCGCGAGACCGTGCGCTGGGTGCTGCCGTAGGCGATCACCGCCACCTCGCAGACACCCTGCTGAATCGCGGCCTGCGCGTGCGCCACGTGCGACATGAAGGAGGAGCCGCCGATATGGGTGCCGTCGAAATACCGGGGCTTGATGCGCAGGTATTCGGCGAGCGCCATCGCCGGATTGCGCGACTGCGTGGTCGCGGAGAGCAATGCGTCGACGTCGGAAAGTTTCAACCCGCAGTCATCGAGCGCCCGCATGGTCGCCTGCGCCATGAGGTCCACCACGCTGGTGTGCGGGGCGACCTGGCCGAGATCGGATTCGGCCGCGCCGACCACCGCAACGCTGCCTTTTTGGAGTCCGCTCATTTTGTCCTCCCGTCCCTCATCCCCGACCCTTCTCCCGAGGGGAGAAGGGAGGCTCGAGCTTCCTCTCTCCCCTTGGGAGAGAGGTCAGGAGTGAGGGAAACGAATACGGGATAAGGCTGCAACTTTTCGTCGCCGGGGTGCATTTTGACTTTGACGCGCATGCCGATCTTCACCTGCATCGGTTCGATTTCCTCGACCCGGCTCATCATGCGAAAACCCTCGTCAAGATCGATCAGCGCCACATTCAGGGGCGGCTCGTTCTTGTAGTAGACGACGGTCGTCGCGTGAACGGTACCCAGCCCTTTGGAGATGCGCCATTCGAGGTTGGCACTTCCGGTTTTGGGCGCGACCACGCGCGGAAAGAACACCGCCGCGCCGTCATCCGTGCACACCTGGTAGGCGAGCTCGCCTTTCTTGCAGTGCTCGTAGTAAACACCGAGCGGTGAGTTTTTTGTCAAATCCGGCATCGCTTTCTCCCAACCGACATGAATTCGTATCAACCCATGCCATTGTAGTGGCGGCACGTAGCGCCGACAACCGTAGCCGGGGACCTCGAGCGAAGAAGTGTCTATGATGTGGACGCGCGGTGTCAGAATGTCAAACTCCGACCGAAGCCTTGTTAGAAGTCCATCATACGATCTGCCGATTCCCGACCCCGAAGCTGGATTGACACGCTATTGCTGAACTTGTATACGCATGTCTTCTGAGGAGGAAGGCGTATGAAACCGGGAACGCAGCGTTGCTTCTCATTGTTGCTCGGTACGTGCTCGTTGTGGGCGGTGGCCGCCGCAACCGCGCAGTCGCAGCAGGCCTATCCCACGCGCCCCATCCGTCTCGTCGTGCCCTCGGCTCCGGGCGGCGGTACCGACATATCGGCGCGCATCATTGCACCCAAGCTCTCCGAGTACCTCGGACAGCAGGTGATCGTCGAAAACCGCCCGGGTGCGGGAACGATGATCGGCGGGGAGGTGGTCGCGCGCGCGGCGCCCGACGGCTACACCCTGCTGATGGGCATCAGCACGCTTGCGATCAACCCCGCGATGTACAAGAAGGTGCCGTACGATGCGCTCAAGGATTTCGCGCCGGTCAGCCAGGTGGTGTCGCTGCCCAATATCCTCGTCACGCATCCCTCATTGCCCGTCAAATCGGTGAAGGAGTTGATCGCATTCGCCAGAGTGCGCCCCGGCCAGCTCAACTTCGCTTCAGCCGGCGTCGGAACGAATCCGCACCTTTCAATGGAGCTGTTTCTATCCCAGGCCGGACTCAAAATGGTGCACGTTCCCTACAAGGGGTCGGGCCAGGGCGTCATCGATCTGCTTGCAGGACATGTGTCGGTGATGACGCCAAGCATCATCACCGCGTTGGGGTACGTACGAGACGGCAGGCTGCGCGGCCTGGGCGTCACCAGCGCCAGGCGCGCCGCCGGAACGCCGGACATTCCAACGATCGCCGAGGCGGGTGTCCCGGGTTACGAGGCAGTGCAGTGGTTCGGTGTTCTCGCGCCTGCGGGCACGCCGCGCGACATCGTCACCAAGCTGCACAGCAACGTCGTGCGCGTGCTTCAAAATGCCGACACCAGGAAACGCTTTATCGACGACGGCGCCGATCCGGTTGGAAACTCGCCCGAAGAGTTCGCGGCGTTCGTCCGCTCCGAAACCGTGAAGTGGGCGAAGGTCGTCAAAGATGCCGGCATCAAGCCGGAGTAGTTGTTAGGTTGTCATTCCCGAGAAATCGGGAATCCAATTTACGAATTGATCGTGTGGAGCCGCCGTATGGGTTCCCGCTTTCTCGGGAACGACAAACTCATGACACAAATCAGACGCGTCGTCAGCGGTCACGACAAGAGCGGTAAGGCGATCGTGCTTTCGGACGGCCCGGTGCCGACGATCCACAGCAACCCTATACGCCCCGGGCAACTCTCCTTCGAGGTGTGGAAAACGAGATCGATGCCGGTCCCCATCGCCGCTGAGGAGCCAGAGCCCACCACGGGTCCGCGCTCGCTCCAGCCGCCGCCGATGGGCAATGTCTTACGGATTTCCGTGGTGCCGCCGGAGACCGAGGAGACGCGTAATCTTACGCCGGAACAGGCGCGGGAGCTGTTCAGGAAAAGCGGTGCCGGGGACGCCTCCACGTACGGCCGCGGCGGCCGCCACCCGATGATGCACCGGACGGAAACGGTCGATTACGCTGTGGTTCTCGAAGGCGAAATCACCCTGATCCTCGACGACGAGGAGGTGGAGCTCAGGACGGGCGACGTCGTTATCCAGCGCGGCACCAGCC
>MERI01000064.1 GCA_001772005.1 Betaproteobacteria bacterium RIFCSPLOWO2_12_FULL_62_58
CGCGCGTTTTCCCTGTCCCGTAACGAATATCATCTCGGTCATGCCGGCCGCCACCGCCTCCTCCACCGCGTACTGGATCAGCGGCTTGTCGACGACAGGCATCATTTCCTTGGGGCTCGCCTTGGTTGCCGGCAGGAAGCGCGTGCCCTTGCCGGCTACCGGGAACACTGCCTTGGTCACTTTGTTCACCTTCTATACCCCCTTCAGTAACGCCAATAATCCGCTTTCGTCGAGCACGGTGACGCCAAGTTCGACGGCCCTATCATACTTGCTGCCGGGATCGGCGCCGACCACCACATAGTCGGTTTTCTTCGAAACACTACCGATAACGCTCCCGCCACTGGCCTCGATTTTCTGTTTCGCGTCGTCGCGCGTCAGGTTGGGTAATGTGCCGGTCAGAACGAAAGTCTTGCCTCTGACCCGGCCCGAGACTGATACCGCAGGCGCTACGCGCTCGAAACTGACGCCCGCCGCCAGAAGCTGCGCGATGACCTCCAGGTTGTGACGTTCGGCGAAGAACTGAGCGATGCTCTGAGCCACTACCGGACCGATGTCCGTGACTTGCTGCAGCACTTCGACATCGGCCTCGGCAATTTCGTCGATGCCGCCGAAATGCTGCGCCAGATCGCGCGCGGTAGCCTCGCCGACGTTGCGGATCCCGAGTGCATAAATGAAACGCGCCAGCGTGGTGCGCTTGCTCTTCTCGATCGCGGCGATCACGTTGGTCGCCGATTTTTCCGCCATGCGCTCCAATCCCGACAGCGCGGCGATCCCGAGCTTGTAGAGGTCGGCGGGTGTGCTGATGATTTGGTTTTCGACGAGTTGATCGACAAGCTTTTCACCCAGGCCTTCGATATCCATCGCTCGGCGCGACGCAAAATGGAGCAGCGCCTGCTTGCGTTGCGCGGGGCAATAGAGCCCCGCGGTGCAACGCGCCACCGCTTCGTCCTCCAGCTTTTTCACGGTCGAGCCGCATACCGGGCACTTGGTGGGCATGATGAACGTGCGAGTATGTGCGGGCCGCTTTTCGGCCAACGCGCGCACGACTTCGGGAATCACATCGCCTGCCCGCCGCACCACTACCGTGTCGCCGACACGGATATCCTTGCGATGTACCTCATCTTCGTTATGGAGCGTTGCATTGGTCACCGTAACCCCACCGACGAACACCGGATCGAGGCGCGCCACCGGCGTAAGCGCTCCCGTCCTGCCAACCTGCACTTCGATTGCCTCGACTCGCGTGGTCGCTTCCTCCGCCGGAAACTTGTGGGCTACCGCAAAGCGCGGCGCGCGCGCAACAAATCCCAGCTTCCCCTGCGCCGGCAAGTCGTTGACCTTGTAAACGACGCCATCGATGTCGTAGGGCAAACCCATACGCTTGGCGCCAATGACGCGGTAGTAGTCAAGCAACCCCTCCAAGCCTTTCACGACCTTACGTTCCCGTGCAACGGGAAAGCGGTTTTGGGCAAGATAATCGAGCAGCTCGCTGTGCCTGCTCACACGCGGCGCACCGTCCACGGCTCCCAGACCATAAGCAAAGAACGTAAGCCGGCGTGAGGCAGTGATGCGCGGGTCGAGCTGGCGCAGCGACCCCGCCGCGGCGTTACGGGGATTGACGAACGCCTTCTCGCCCTTTTCACGCTGGATTCGATTGAGTTGCTCGAAATCGGCTTTCAACATCAGCACCTCGCCGCGCACTTCGAGCATTTCGGGCACATGACGACCGGCAAGCTTGAGCGGAATCGCCCTGACGGTGCGCAGATTGGCGGTCACATCCTCGCCGGTGTAGCCGTCGCCGCGCGTCGCGCCCCGTATCAGCACGCCGCGCTCGTAGGCGAGGCTCACCGCCAGACCGTCGAATTTGGGCTCAGCGGCGTACTCGACCCGTTCCAAGGCCAGCGCCTCGCGCACCCGCCGGTCGAATGCCGCGACTTCCTTCTCGTCAAAAGCATTGTTGAGCGACAGCATCGGCGTGCGGTGCGCCACTTCCGCGAATTCGGCAAGGGGCTCGGCGCCGACCCGTTGCGTCGGAGAATCGGCAGTAACCAGTTCCGGATGGCGCCCCTCGAGTTCCTGCAACTCGTGGAACATCCGGTCATAATCCGCGTCGGATATCAACGGATTGTCGAGGGCGTAATACTGATAGTTATGCCGCTCGATTTCCTCGCGCAACTGCTTGATGCGCTTTGCGATACTTTTCGGTACGGTCATGAAAAAAGGCGCAACGCGCGAGCGCTGCCCGCACCGACGCCGCGGGCTTCCATCGTGGCATGAATCGCGGCGAGCTGCTGCCTGATCTTGGTGATGCCGGCCTCATTGAGCGCAACACGGTTGTCGTCGACGAGCTTCCCGCCGAGCGCCTGCGCCAGGCTGCGGCCGATGTCGAGCATGCGGTCGAAGACCTTCGGGCCGTCGGTGACGCGCGGCACATCGAGCAGCAGGGTAACGCCGCTGGTGGACAGGCTCTTGATCTGCTCGGGAAGAAACGGCGCGGGCTCATGGTTGTCGAGCGTAAACAGCGTCTGGCGCAGTTCGTTGCGGAAGTGAAACACGCCGTCGGGCTCAAGCTTGAATCCGGCGGCCTCGGCGAGGGCGCGGATCTTGGTCCCCGGAAATGCCGCCCCGTCCGCCGCCACGATGTTGACGCCGATCGCGATGTCGACTTCCGCGCAGAGTCCATCGAGTTCGCGCGCCGCCTTGAGCGCTGCCTGGGTATCTGGACAGGAAGTACTTGCGGCACTCCTGCCGGCGCAGCCTCTCACCGCATCGCAAAACATCGCCAACTGCGCCGGATTGACCGGGCCACCGCGGTTCACCAACTGCAACGCCAGGCGCAGCTTGGTGTAACGGGCACCGGCAGCACGCGTGAGATCCTCCCACTGACCCGATTCGACCTCCAGGCCCGCAGCGCGATACGGCTTGCCGCACGCGGCGACTCTGCTGAGGAGTTCGTCGATCACGGCCTCCGGGATCGGTGCCTCGCCGTCGACTGCAGCTACGTAATCGATCGCGGTATCGAATCCCGGCGCCGCGGCAGGCGCAAGCGGCGCGGATCCCGCCTCGTTGCCTTCATCTGTCCCAGGCACGTGCGTCGCCGCGGGTTCCTCTCCCCGTTGCAGTTGCGGTTCGACCCGACCGTCAACCTGCGGCCCGGCCCTGAGCAGCACGTCGTCGCGCTCAACGTCGAACGCCTGCCCGAGCTTGCGGCGAAACTTGCGTTCCTGTTGCCAGTTGAACAGATAAACCCCGCCGACCACCACCGCACCGATAATCAGCAGGCTTATCTGCAAGTCGCTCATAAAGGAGCTTTCTACTCAGGCCGCGGCTTCTTCAGTCAACTTCATGGCTTCTTCGATATCGACCGCCACCACCCGCGATACACCGGGCTCCTGCATCGTGATGCCGAGCAGCTGGTTGGCGATCTCCATGGTGATCTTGTTATGGCTGATGAACAGGAACTGCGACTGTGCGGACATCTTCTTGACGAGGTCGCAGAATCGTCCGGTATTGTTATCGTCGAGCGGCGCGTCCACCTCGTCCAGCAGGCAGAACGGCGCGGGGTTCAACTGAAAAATCGCAAACACCAACGCCAACGCGGTGAGCGCCTTCTCGCCTCCTGAGAGCAGATGAATGGTCGTGTTTTTCTTGCCCGGCGGCTGGGCGATCACGTGCACCCCGCTGTCAAGGATTTCCTCGCCGGTCAGCATCAGCTTGGCATACCCGCCGCCGAACAAGGCCGGGAACATCTGTCCGAAGTGGTGGTTGACCTCGTCGAAGGTTTGCTGCAGCCGTTCGCGCGTCTCGCGGTCGATGCGCCGGATCGCATCTTCGAGCGTGGTCATCGCCTCGGTCAGGTCGAGCGACTGCGCGTCGAGGTAGTTCTTGCGCTCCTGCCCCGCCTGCAACTCCTCGAGCGCGGCAAGGTTGACCGCACCGAGCGCTTTGATCTCCTCGTTAAGCCGGTTGATTTCATTCTGCAGCGCCCCCGACCGCGTGCCTTTTTCCAGCAACGCCTTCAACTCCTCTTCGCGCGCCCCGGCGTCCGCCAGTTGCTGTGCAAACTGTTCCTCGATCAGACGCGCTTCCTGCTCCTTGAGCCTGACCTCGCCGATTCGTTCGCGCAGGGGGCTGAGTCTCTGTTCGCACCCAAACCGTTCCTGCTCCACTTCCTTCAGTTGCGACTCCATGCTCTCCAGCGCATCCCGAGCTTGCGCCAATGTCTGCTCGCGCTGGGCGCGCGCCGCAAGCATGTGCTGCAACTGATCCTGCCAGGGTTGCTCGCCGCAGCTGGCGAGTTCCTTTTGTTGCGCCTCGATGCCCTCATTCAAGCTCGAAATATTCTCAGAAAATACTTGAATTTCATTTTCTATCTCTATGATTTTACTATAAGATGTTCTTAGTCTGAACAGTGCTTCCTGGTGGTCGTGCTGCACTTTCTGCAACGCGTCGCGCTGCAGGTTGAGCACCGATTCGGCACGGTGATAGAGATCGGTCGCCAATTCCAGTTGTTGCCTGAACTCGGCGGCCTCCTGCTGCAACCGGGAAAGATTGGCTTCCGCCGACTGTCTGTGTCCCATCTCGGTGGCAGTCTGCCCGGCAACCTCCTGAAGTTCGGAGGCGATTTGCTCGCCGCGCTGAGTCAGGCGCTGCGCCTGCTCCGACAGTTGCAGCGTCTCGATCTGGAGGCGGTGATGGTGGCGCTGCGCCTCATCCACTGCGTGGCGCAGCGCGGTCAATTCGGATTTGCGTTGCTCGATCTCCTGCTCGGCGGCAGCCACCGTCGTCCGGAGGCCTGCGAGTTGCGCCTGCTCGACATCGATCGCGTCCTGCAGCTGTTCGATTTCGCGCTGCCGCGACAACACGCCGTGCAATTCCGAATCGGGAGCATGGAAACTCACGCTGTAGCGGGTGAAGACATGCCCCTCGCGCGAAACCAAACTCGCTCCTGCCGGCAACCGCTCGCGCATGCCCAACCCGGCGGCGCCATCGATCACGACAAACACGTCGTGCAGCCACTCGGCAAGCACCGCCCGAAGCCGGCTGTCACGGCAGGTAACGTAGCTTAGCAAAGGCTCGGCTCCCGCGACGGCACCGCCTGCTCCGGCCGCGGGCGCGTCACCCGAATCGATCACGGTCATTTTGCCCGGTGGCGCGTCCCTCAGCCAAGCTGCGGATTTCTCGATCCGGTCGAGCGCGATGCCGTTCAACCGCTCGCGCAAGACGGCTTCCAGCGCGTCCTCCCAGCCGGGTTCGATCGTGATGCCCTGCCACAGCCGTGGCGCCCGGTCGAGCTCGCGCGCGGCGAGCCACTCTTTCATGTCAGCGCCGCGCGCCAGGCGATCCTGCAACTGCCGCAGCGCCTGTATGCGCGCTTCGATCCCGGTCATACGCTGCGTGGCGACATCGAGCATATCGTTCCTGTCGCGCAGGTTTTGCTCGAGTTGCGGCAGCAGCTCGTCCTTCTGGACGAGGGTCGCACGCTGCTCGTTCAACGCGTCCTCAATCGCATGCATTTCCCGGCGCAGTTGCTCCATCGCCGTCGCATCCGGCACCGGCAGTGATGCCCGCTCTTCGAGCAGGCGCTCCTGGCGTTGCGTCAGCTGTTCGAGCAGGCGCTGCGCGTGCGCGAGCTTGGTCTGTTCGACCTGCACCTCCTGCTCGGCCAGGGCCAAATTGCGCTGCGACTCGTCGCGGCGGTTGTTGGTGGCGCGGTAAGTTTCCTCCGCCACCGGCAGCTTTTCGCTTTCCTGAGCGACCTGCCCCGCGCACGCGGCGACCTGCTCGTCCGCACGCGCCTTTTCGTCGCGCCATTCGCTGAGATTGTTGCGCGCCGTCGCAAGCTGCGACTGGCTGTGTTCAAGCTGCAAGCCTAGCGCGGCAAGCTGGTGTTCGACACGGCGCCGGTTGTCGCGCACATGCGCGATGTGCTGTTCGAGCCGCGCGACTTCAGCGTTCGCCTCGTAGAGGGCGCCCTGGGCCGCGTGCATATCGTCACTCGCACGATAGTGCTGCGAGCGCAATTCCTCCAGGCGCCTGTCCGCATCGCGCAGCTTCGCCGTTTCCGCTTCGAGTTCGATCCCGAGGCGTTCGATTTCCCGGGTGTACCGGTTGCGGCTCGAAGCTGCCTCCTGCTTCCTCGTGAGCCACACCAGGTTTTGCGTCGTTTGCAGCTCACGCTGCAGCCCGTGGTAGCGCGTGGCGACTTCGGCCTGGGCCTGCAAGTGTTCGATCTGCTTGTCGAGCTCCAGGCGGATATCGTCCACGCGGAGCAGGTTCTCGCGCGTATCCTTCAGCCGCAGTTCGGTTTCGCGCCGGCGCTCCCGGTATTTCGAGACCCCGGCGGCTTCCTCCAGGAAAATGCGTAGTTCCTCCGGCTTCGCCTCGATCACGCGCGAAATCATGCCTTGTTCGATGATGGCGTAGGCGCGGCTGCCGAGACCGGTGCCGAGAAAGATATCGGCAATGTCGCGCCGCCGCACGTGGAGATTGTTGATGTAGTACGACGAATCGCCGTCACGCTGCAATACGCGCTTGATCGAGATCTCGGCATAGTTCGACCACTGGCCGGCAGCCCTGCCGAGGCTGTTGTCGAACATGAGTTCGACGCTCGCGCGATTGACCGGCTGGCGTTCGCCCGAACCGTTGAACAACACATCCTGCATGGTTTCGCCACGCAGATGGCGCGCCGAAGTTTCGCCGAGCACCCAGCGAACGGCGTCGATCACATTCGATTTGCCGCAGCCATTGGGGCCAACGACGCCGACCAGCTGTCCGGGGACGGGGATACGGGTAGGATCTACGAAAGACTTGAAACCGGCAAGATTGATCTGAGTAAGACGCAATTTTTTCTGCTGTAGGTAAGGTTATAATTCAAATGAAATCAGCGTGTCATTCTAACCGATTTGCACCGTTACGATAATGCCGTCTACACCCAGCAAGCGGCTGCAGACCTTTGCCAACCCGATGCCGCGGCGCGATTACCGGATTCACATGGAAATACCGGAATTTACCTGTCTGTGCCCTAGAACCGGCCAACCGGATTTCGCCACGCTCATCCTCGACTACGTTCCCGACCGGCTATGCCTCGAATTGAAGAGCCTCAAGCTCTACATCTGGTCGTACCGCAATGAGGGCGCATTTCACGAAGCGGTGACCAACCGCATCCTCGACGATCTGGTCAAGGCGGCACGGCCGCGGTTCATGCGTCTTGCCGCTCGGTTCTACGTCCGCGGCGGCATATTCACAACCGTCACGGCGGAATTTCGCCGCAAGGGCTGGCGTCCTGCCCCGGCGGTCGATCTTGGCTCGCTGCCGCTTCGCTCGCCGGCCACGTAGGCGGTGCCTTTGCGGCGACGCGTCCCGACCACAACCGGTCACTTGCGTTCCCGCTCCAAAGCCGTCATTCGATCACCCGGTCGGCGCGCAGCAGCATAGATTGCGGGATCGTGAACCCCATTGCCTTTGCAGTGTATTGCGGCGCGCCGGCAAGCCGTTCTGACTTCGCGGCCGGATTGATTCGCCTATCCCTAGCAGCCTGTCGGACTTAGGGGGTCCGACACGCTGCTAAATGCAAAACCGCCCCATTTTTCCTGAATAATGTCCAATTCCTCAGCCGTTTTGCCTCGTCAGCATGAAGGAACGACGTTTTGACAGTTTCTTGACGACATTTTCCAACTATTCTTAGGGACGGTTTTGCCTAAGGAGCTTGTCGGAATCAAGTCCGACAAGCTCCTCACAGTTTGGAAAAATCCAACGTCGCGAAGTAATCGTCTATTGTTTCCGCGCGCCGAATCTGCATGACGGAGCCGTCTTCCCGCACAGCGGAGCTTGCCGTTGTATTGAAAGCCCATCGCGTAGCCGTGGGCACCGGCGTCGTGGATGACGAGCAAGTCGCCGGCGCTGATTTCGGGGAGCTGCCGGTCAACCGCGAACTTGTCGTTGTTCTCGCACAGCGAACCGACCACGTCGTAAATGTGGTCTTGGGGTACGGTCTCTTTTCCTAGCACCGTGATGTGGTGGTACGCACCGTACATGCCAGGCCGCATCAGGTTGGACATGCACGCATCAACGCCGATGTATTGTTTGTAAGTGCTCTTGTGATGAATCGCCTCGGTCACGAGGTAGCCATACGGTCCGGTGATACAGCGGCCGTTTTCCATAAAGATCTTCAGCGGATGCAAATTGGCCGGCACGATGATCTCCTGGTACGTCTGCTGGATCCTGCGGCCGACAAAGTCGAGGTCGACGGCTTTCTGGCCGGGTCGGTAGGGAATGCCGATGCCACCGCCGAGATTGACGAATTCAATTCTCACGCCCGGATCGCGGGCGAGTTCTACGGCCAGTTCAAACAACATCTTCGCTGTCTCGACAAAGAACTCTGGATTAAGCTCATTTGACGCCACCATCGTGTGCAGTCCAAAACGGCGTACCCCCTTCGCCTTCAACTGCCGATAGCCCTCCGCCAGCTGCCCGCGGGTGAAGCCGTACTTCGCTTCTTCCGGCTTGCCGATGATGGCGTTCCCCTCGCGCAGCGGGCCTGGGTTGTAGCGCAGGCAAATCACCTCCGGCAAGCCGGTGTGCTGTTCCAGATAGGGGATGTGAGTGATGTCATCGAGGTTGATGAACGCACCCAGTTCCTTGGCGCGGCGATATTCTTTCGCCGGCGTCTCGTTCGACGTGAACATGATGTTCTCGCCCGTGATTCCGACGCGCTCGCACAGCACCAGTTCTGGCAGGCTCGAACAGTCGCCGCCCAAACCTTCTTGCCTCAGGATCTGCAGCACGTGCGGATTCGGGGTCGCTTTGACGGCAAAATACTCCTTGAACGTGGCCCATGCGAATGCCTGGTTCAGCCTCCGGGCGCTGGCGCGGATCGCGGATTCATCATAAATGTAAAACGGCGTCGGGTAATTGCGAACGATTCTGCGGATGGTCCGCTCATCAAAGGGAAGTGGCTTATCGATCATGATGGCTCGTGTGTTCGGGATGTTTTTCTCTGCAAACTTTCTGCGGGGCGGTGAGTGTACCTCGCTACGCCAAGCGGTGGCAATCCACCCTCGTGGTGTAAAATGATTTCGACATGAGATTAGGTGATCTTTGGGCGAAGCACGGCGGCGGCACAATGCAGCCGGACTCTGCCCAAACGAGAGATCTGTTCATCTTCGGTGTGACCGAAGATTCCAGAGACGTGCGCTACGGCTACCTGTTCTGCGCCCTGCCGGGCACCACCGAGGATGGTCTTGCGTTCTGCGCGCAAGCCGCCGCGAAAGGCGCACAGGCCATCGCCGTTGCGGAAGGCACGCGCGACGAAGCTCTGGGCCTCAACGAGTACGAGCGCGAAAAAATCGTCGTCCTGCGAGTCCGGGACATTCGAGGATTCTATGCGCGACTGGCGGCCGATTTTCACCCTGGCCGTCCAGGCACGATTGCATCCGTCACCGGCACCAATGGCAAGACCTCTACGGTGTGCTTCCTTCGCGACCTGTGGGGCGAGGACGGCCGCAATGCAGTAAGCCTGGGAACCCTCGGCCTCCAGGCCCGGGACAAGAGCCACTCCAAGCTTGAAGCGGGACTTACCACTTATGACGCGAAAACGCTGCATATCATGCTTGGCGAACTGGAGCGTGCGCACGGCGTTACTCATCTCGCGATGGAGGCTTCGAGCCACGCGCTCGATCAGCAACGCCTGGCCGGCGTCACTTTTGACGCAGCGGGTTTTACCAATCTCACCCAGGACCATCTCGACTACCACCCG